>CAYYCI010000523.1:0-3449 GCA_964470215.1 uncultured Planctomycetota bacterium | reverse complement strand
CGGACGGGGCCCGGGCCGGTTGGTTGACCGCGAGGTCAGTGCGACGGTCACAACGACGATTGCCACTCCCGCCACCGCGACTGCCGCGGCCAGAGGGCCCATGGAACCGGTCTTTCTGCGGCGGGCCACGGCGCGCCTGGCGGGTCGCCCGGTGCCCTGGGCGAAGGCGTGGCTGAGCGCCGCGCGAAACTCCGCCACCGAGCCGAAGCGGTCCGATGGCTCGGGAGCGAGAGCCTTGCGAACCACGCGGTCCACCGCGCTCGAGAGCCCGGGAACCAGGTGGCTGGCGGGCCTGAAGGTCCCCACAGGCAGTTTTCCAGTGAGCATCTGATAGAGGATCACCCCGAGGGCGTAGATGTCGGAGCGGTGGTCCACCGCGGCGGCGCTCTGACGCTGCTCGGGCGCCATGTACTCCGCGCTGCCCATCACCATGTGTTCGCTGGTCAGCTGGGGCTGGCGCGAGGTGTCCTGGCCGATGATCCGCGCTATCCCGAAGTCGGCCAGCTTCGGCGTCCCGGACGCATCGAGGAGGATGTTCCCTGGTTTCAGATCGCGGTGTATGATGCCGTGCTTGTGCGCGTACTCGAGGCCGGCGCAGATGCCCTCCATGAGCCTTCGGGCCTCGTCGGGCGGAAGGTTGCCTTCGCGCAGGAGGCGGTCCCGCAGGCTTCTCCCCTCGACGTACTCCATTACGAAGTAGTAAGTGTCCCCCTCGACCCCCTTGTCGAGGATGCCGACGATGTTCGGATGGGAGAGTCTCGCGAGGGCCGAGGCCTCGCGGTTGAAGCGCTCGACGAACTGGCGGTCGGTGGCGAGCGCCGTGGGCAGGACCTTCAGGGCCACCGCCCGACCGAGGGATAGTTGGGTGGCCTTATAGACGACCGCCATTCCCCCCCGACCGAGCAGGCTCTCGATCCGGCAGCCCCCGAGCACAGTGCCCGGCTTGAGGTCCCCCGGCCGGAACATCCGCCCGAGGTCCAGCCGGCGCGAGCACGCCGGACAATTGATCTTCCCCGAGCGCATCCCGTCGGGGATGTTGAAAACCCGTTTGCAGGCCGGACAGCGGATGCGCATGCGCTCGGACCAACCTGGTCTTGTCGGGGAACTCGGCTGAAGCGGGGACGAGGAAGATGATACCACGGCAACCCGCTCCCGGCAAGTTCCTTTATCAACTCTAGCGCTTCGCCGCCTGATCGGCAAGGTCGCCTCACGAGAGCGCCATCCGAGCGGATGGGGTCCGGCCAGCCCCGCGTTTGACCCGCTACGGGTCCTGCGATAAATTGGTTCCTCTGCCTGGAGGATTTCCGTGGGGCTTTGGGCAAGGCTTACCAGCGCGTTCCTGCTGGTCGTCGCGCTCCTGGGCGGCGCCACGATTTATACCGGCGCGACACTCATCAACTCGACCGTCCGCCGCGAGGCACAGCGCCGCACGGAACTCGACCTGCGGGCCGCGAGGGCGCAACTCGACTCCCGCCTCGAGACCCTCCGCCTGACCCTCGAACACATCGCCCGTTCGCCCCACGCCCGCCTGGCCGCTCTCGGCAACGCCACGGACGACGACCGCGTGGGCCTCGAACGCCACCGCCTGCGCTACAGGCTCGACGTCCTGAGCGTCTGTGACGGTCGCGGGCGGGTGACCCTCCGCACCCGCCACCCCTACAAGCCCGGCGGCACACGGGCGACCGACCCGCTCGTGTCCCGCGCCCTCCGGGGCGAGGCCGCTGCCGGGATCGTCTTGCTCTACCCCGACGAGCTGGCCGCCGAGGGCTCCGACCTCCCCCAGGCGGCCTACGTCCACTTCGTTCCGACCCCACGGGCGAAACCACGCCCCGAGGAGGAAGAACGCCGCGGGATGATGCTCTGGGCCGCCGCACCGGTCGCCGACCAACAGGGGAAGACCATCGGCGCCCTCTACGGCGGCATCCTCCTGACCAGAAACTGGGAGGTCGTGGACACCATCCGCGACATCGTCTTCGGCGACGAAACCTACGGAGGCAAACCCCTGGGCACCGTGACCATCTTCCTGTGGGACGCGCGCGTGACCACCAACGTCCAGGACGCCCGCGGCAATCGCGCCATTGGGACCCGCGTCTCCGAGGAAGTCTACGACAGCGTCCTGGAGAACGGCCGCCGCTGGCACGAGCGGGCATTCGTCGTGGACGCGTGGTACATCTCGGCCTACGAACCCATCCGCGACCCGACACGCAAGACCATCGGCATCCTCTACACCGGGGTGCTCGAACGCAAGTACACCGACATTCGCAACCGCGTCCTCCGCTCGTTCATCATTCCCGTGTGCCTGGCCATCGGCATCTCGGTCGCGCTCGCCTTCGTTCTGGTGCGCAGCATCGTCCGCCCGGTCGGCGAGTTGGTTGTGGCCTCGCAGCGCCTGGCACGCGGCGAACTCGACCACCGACCGCGCAAGGTCCGCTCGTCCCCGGAACTCGCCCGGCTCGTCGAGGCGTTCAACCAAATGGCCGACGCCATCGCCCAACGCGACGAGCAACTCCGCAAGCAGAACCTCGAACTCGAAGCCTCGAACGAACAACTCTCCCAACTCAACCGCAGTTACATGGAAATGCTCGGTTTCGTCACCCACGAACTCAAGAACCCCCTCAACAGCGTCATCTTCTCCGCCGCCTCGCTCCGCGACGGCTACCTCGGCCCACTGGACGAAAAACAAAAGGAAGCCGCCGACCGAATCCACCGCAACGCCAAGTACCTCGAGGAGATGATCGCAAACTACCTGAGCCTCTCCCGCATCGAGAAGGGCGAACTGGTCGCCAACCCTGCGGCGGTCAATCTCTCGGCCGACGTCGTCCAGCCCATCGTCGCTCAACTCAAGGCCCAGTTCGAGGAGGCCGGCATGGCCCTCGAGGTCGAGGTTCCCGCCGACCTCGCCCTGACCGCCGACCCCGCCCTCTTGAGGATCGCGCTCGACAACCTCCTGACCAATGCCGCCAAGTACGGCCGCCGCGGCGGACGAGTCCGGGTCCGCGCCGCCGAACACGACGGCACCGTCCGCCTCTCCGTCTGGAACGAGGGCGAGGGAATAAAGCCCGAAAACCTCCCGAAACTCTTCGGCAAGTTCGTTCGACTAGAGCAAGAGACCACCAAGGCCAGGAAGGGCACCGGCCTGGGGCTCTTCATCTGCCGGGAGATTGCTCAGCGCCACGGCGGCCGCATCTGGGCCGAGAGCGAATACGGCAAGTGGGCCGAGTTCACAATCGAAATCCCCACCCAACAACCCGAAAGCGCAGCCTGACCCGCGCAAAGCCCCGCCCTTCGCCGGAAGACCTCAACACAGAGACACCGAGAACACAGAGAAAGCGCGGAGAGGAGAGCCGGGATGCAGGTGTGGCCGACCGCGGCCTCTAATGTTTATCCGTGTTCTTCTGCGGTTTCAAGACCCGCCACGCCACCGGTCGCTCCGCCGGTGGCCGCCAGTC
>CAYYCI010000522.1:0-3470 GCA_964470215.1 uncultured Planctomycetota bacterium | reverse complement strand
GCACAGGCTTTCCAGCCTGTGCCACCAACGTCAGGATAACCGGAAGGCCTGAGTCCCGAATTCCGCGCCACCCGGAAAGTCTGTCCACCAAGTTGGGGCAAGACAAAGCCTCGCTCTCGTCCGTTGGCGCTCTCAGCGCCTCAGCAGATGCGGGGCAGTTGCTCGCCGTAGGGCTTCTCGACGACCCGTCTGCCGCCGATCTGCGTCGCCAGGGTCACCCGCCCGCGCTCGCCGTCGAGGACGCGGCCTATCACCGCGGCATCCGCCCCGAGCGGGTGGCCGCGCATTGCCTCGAGCACGTCGTTTGCTGCACCCTGGGCGCAGAAGACGACTGCCTTGCCTTCGTTCGCCACATAGAGGGGGTCGAGCCCGAGGAGTTCACACGCCCCCCGCACCGCGCCCCGCACCGGCAGGTCGGCCTCGGAGAGTTCGACGTCCCGGCCACACGCCTCGGCGATCTCGCAGATGACCGTTCCCACCCCACCGCGCGTGGGGTCGCGGAGCGCGTGGACGCCTTCCCCTCCGGCCAGGAGCACCGCCTCGACCAACGCGGCCAGCGGGGCCACATCGCTGGCCACGGGCGTGGCGAACGCAAGGCCTTCGCGTTGGCTCGTTATTGCTATGCCGTGGTCGCCGATGGTGCCGCTGACCAACACGGCGTCGCCAGGCTCGACGCGATGCGGCCCGAGGTCGAGGCCGTCGGGGATGACACCAAGTCCGGAGGTGTTGATGTAGCAGCCATCGGCGGCCCCGCGCTCGACGACCTTCGTGTCGCCACAGGCTACCTGGACGCCCGCTTCCTCGGCCGCCGCTCTGGCCGAATCGAGGATCGCGGCCAGATCGTCCAGCGGCAGCCCTTCCTCGAGGATGAGAGCCAGCGAGATGAAAAGCGGCCTCGCGCCGCTCATTGCAAGGTCGTTTACTGTGCCGCAGACGGCCAGGCGCCCGATGTCGCCGCCGGGGAACCGCAACGGTTTGACCACGTAGCTGTCGGTCGTGAAGGCGAGCCTTCCGCCCGGATGGTCGAGGATGGCGCTGTCGCCCAGAGGGGCGAGGACAGGATTGGCGAAGCGACTGAGGACCAGTTCCTCGATCAACTGGTGGGTCAGCCATCCTCCGCCGCCGTGGGCCAGAAGGACGCGTTCGTCGGCCATCTCACCTCTCGCCGTACTTGAAGAACGCGGCACACGTCCCCTCGCTGGAGACCATGCACGGCCCGACCGGGCTGGATGGTGTGCAGGTTGTGGCGAAGAGAGGACACTGCGGGGGCTCGATGGAGCCGCGCAAAACGTCGCCGCACGAGCACCCGGGATTCTCGACCTCCTCTGGCACACTCACCTCGAGCCTCTCGAGGGCGTCGAGGTGGCGGAACCCGGGCCGGAGCTCGAGTCCGCTGGCCGGGATGGTCCCCAGGCCACGCCAGACCGCGTCGCAAACGTCGAAGACCTCGGCCATCTTCTCTCTTGCCCGCCGGTTGCCCTTGCGAGTGACCCAGCGCTTGTATTGGATTTCGACGTCCGCCCTTCCATCCGCCATCTGAGCCAGGAGCATGGCGACGCCCTCGAGGATGTCGTCGGCCTCGAAGCCAGTGACCACACACGGCACCCGATAGCGCTCGGCCACAGGCTCGAAGGCCGCCGAACCGGTCGTCACGCTCACGTGCCCGGGACAGATGAAGCCATCCACCGCGACGTCGCCACCGAGCAAGATGGCCTCCATCGCGGGCGGGATCAGTTTGTGGGCCACCAGGAATAGGAGGTTCGGGATTTCTCGCTGTTGGGCGTAGAGGACACAGGCGGCAACCGTCGGGGCGGTGGTCTCGAAGCCAATGGCGAAGAAGACAACCGTTCGGTGAGGGTTGGCCTCCGCCAGGCGGAGAGCATCGAGCGGGGAGTAGACGACCCGCACGTCCGCCCCCTCGGCCTTCGCTCGTTCGAGGCTCGAGGCGCTCCCCGGCACTCGCACCATGTCGCCGAAGGTGGCCAGGATGACCTGTGGGCGGCCCGCGAGCGCGATGGCGGCGTCCACCAGGCCCATCGGGGTAACACACACCGGACAGCCCGGCCCGCTCAATAGGCGGATGTTCGGCGGCATCATCGCGCGGATGCCGCTGCGGAAGAGGGCCATGGTGTGGGTGCCGCAGACCTCCATCAGCGAGGCTGTGCGGCCGTCGAGCGCGCGGGCGACCTGCTCGATGCGTTCGCGGAGAGCCACTATGCGCTCAGGTGGCGGTGCGCTCGGCACGGGCTATCTGCTCCCAGAGCCGCAGGCTCTCTGCGGCGTCTTCTGGCGACATCTTCTCGATGGCGAACCCGGCGTGGACGAGGACGTAGTCGCCGAGCTTCGGCTCCTCGACGAGGCTGACGTCGGCCTCGCGGCGGTTCCCCATCACGTCCACTATTGCCACGGAGCCCTCGATGCTGACGATCTTCGCTGGTATGGAAAGACACACGGTGGTCAACTCCCGGTGGCCCGCTCCGCCCTGGCCAGGGCCACGACGGCTTGCCCGAGCGAGATGCCGCCGTCGTTGGTGGGCACGCGGCGGTGCCAGTGGACCGAGAAGCCGTCGCGCTCGAGCCGCCTCGTGATGTGCTCGAGCAGAAACATGTTCTGAAAACACCCGCCGCTGAGGACCACTCGCTCCAGGCTCCTCTCACGGCGGGCGGCGATGCACACCGCTCTTGTTACCTCGACGATTGTATTGTGGAACCTGGTCGCGATCAACTCGCGGGGAGTGCCGCCGCGCAGGTCGTCGAGCGCGGCGCGAACGATCCCCCGCGGGTCAATCGTCCACGGGGTGGTCGTCACGTCGAGGTTGAAAGGATAGAAGACGTGGTCGGGCTGGGTGGTCTGGGCTTCGAGTTCGATGGCGGCCTGGCCCTCGTAACTCACCCGCGTGCACATGCCCAGGAGGGCCGAAACCGCGTCGAAAAGGCGGCCCATGCTGGAGGTGAGGGGCATAGGCGCGCCGTCGCGCACCATGCGCTCGACCGCGGCGAGTTTCCCAGCCTCGACCCCTTCGGGCGCCAGCTCGGGCACTCGCTCCCCCAGATAGGCGATGGTCATCCGCCAGGGTTCCTTGATGGCGCGTTCGCCGCCCGGCATCGGGACGTAGGCCAGGTGGGCGAGACGCTCGAACTCGTGCTGCGTCGCCACCAGAAACTCCCCGCCCCAGATGTGGCCGTCGGTGCCATAGCCCGTGCCGTCGAACGACACGCCGAGAACTGTGCCCTCCAGGCCATTCTCGGCCATGCAGGCCACCGCGTGAGCGTGGTGGTGCTGGACTCCGACGAGTCGGACGCCCCTGAGGCGGCGGGCGTAGGCGGTCGAGTGGTAGCCGGGATGGAGGTCGTGGGCGACGAGGCACGGGCGGGTCTCGAGGATGGACTGGAAGTGTTCGATGGTCTCCTCGAAGAAAGCGAGGGCGTCGGCGTGTTCGAGGTCGCCGATGTGTTGGCTCAGGTAGGCGC
>CAYYCI010000521.1:0-3480 GCA_964470215.1 uncultured Planctomycetota bacterium | reverse complement strand
TCGGCAGCGCGTTGAACGGCCGCTGCGTGAAGCATCTGCGCCTCGAGGCCCGCCGGGGCGGGGTCCGCGCCGGTGGCCAGGAGTGTCGCCAGGTTGGATGGCGAGGCGGAGGGTCGCACGGTCGGGAGAACGGCCGGCCGCCAGAGCCTCTGGCCGGCCCGCTCCTCGCGGAGCCACAGGCATGCCGGCCCGTCGCCCACGGCGTCGGCCAACGGCCTGGCGGGGTCGAGCGTGGCGCAGAGCTCCACCTGTCGAGCGACGAGGCTCGGGTCGGCGCCATCGGGGCCGGTAGCCCCGCCGACCGACCATGCGGCCACGCAGGGACGATTCCTCAGGCGGCGAATGACCTCCTCGCAATTTCGGGCGAAGACCTCGGGGTCCTGGGCGCCGGGTCTGCCCGCCAGCGGGAGGCCGTGGAAGAGGAGCATTCCCGTCCGGTCACACAGGTCGTAGAAAGCGTCGCCCTCGATCAGTCCGCCACCGAGGACGTGGAGGGCGTTCAGGCCGGCCTGGCGAGCGAGCGAGAGGAGATGGCGGTAGCGCCCGGGGCTTCTGACGAGCGCGGCGTCGGGCGGCACCCAGGCGGCGCTCCGAACTGGGATTTCCTTCTGGCCGTTGACGCGAAGGCGCAGTGTGCCATTGGCCACAAGTGGCTCGATTGTTCTGATGCCGAAGGTGGCCGTGCGCCGGTCGGAGACCGCCTCCTCGGGCACGACCAGCGAGACCTCGAGGCGATAGAGGGCCTGGGAGCCGAGGCCGACGGGCCACCAGAGCCGCGGCCGCGGAATGACCACATCCAGTTCGACGGTCTGGGACTTCTGCGGCTCCAGCAGGACGTCCCATTTGAACGTGGCGGCGGGCACCTCGCCGTCGGCGACGATCCTGCCCGAGAGGGTCGCGTTGAACCTCTCGCTGAGGATGTTGCGGATCGCGACCGCGAGGTGGATTTGGGCTTCGTCGGGGGCGAGTGCCCTGGTTCGGACGTTGAGGTCTTCGATGATGGCCGGCCCGGCCGACCTGGCCCGGACCTTGCCCCAGAGGCCCAGCGGCGGGTAGCCCGCGCGGGCGAGGACCTGCGAGGTCACGAGGCGTCCCGGGGGCGGGGCGCGGAAGGGCTGCGGGCCGGCCGCCCACTGAGCGGGACCACTGGTCAATCGGACGGCCAGGATGTTGGTCTTCCCCAGGCTCGCGCCCTTCGTCGCATCGAAGCGGCCGCGGGCATAAGCGCCGGTGGTCTGGCCGACCCAACGACCGTTGAGCCAGCAATCGGCCTGGTAGCCCGCGCCGTCGAGCTCGAGCCACACGGAGCGGCCCTCCCAGCGTTTCGGCATGTCGAACTTCCGCCACAGCCACCACTCCGACTCCAGGACCTCGCGCGCCGGCAGGCTGCGTCCGGAGGCAGCCAGGATGGCGTGGACCGAGGCGGGAAGGGTCGCCTCGATGGCGCTGTCGAGTGCTTCGGGGCGGCCGCGTCGGGCGCCGACGGTGAGCCCCTCCCCGACGGGGAACCTGGCCACACGCCACCGGCCGTCGAGCGGGACGGTCTGGACGAGGTTGCCGGTGGCCTTGGCGGCCACGGGGGTGGGGTTGGACAGAGGCTCGCCGACGCGGGCGATTGCCCAGTCGAGGGGGCCGGAGAGCCAGCGCGGGCCGCTTCGGCGGTGGGCTTTCAGCTCGAGGCGCCGGGCGCCGCGGATGGGCACGAAGACGTGGCGCGGAGGGGTGTTCCAGCGCATCCGTCCGCTCTTATAGACCACCCGGCCGTCGGCGACGACCATGAACTCGAAGGACTCGACCGCCGCCCTGGCCTCGCTGACGGTTCCGCGGTCCTCGAGGTCAGCGCCGACGACCGCCTCGAAGGTCGGGAAGAGGCCGCCGAGGTCGAAGGCGATGTCGCAGTTGGGATGGACGCCGAGTCCGCGCTCGTAGGTCCGTCCGCCGAGTGTGATCGGGAAGGCGTTGAAACTGCGGTCGCGGCCGACGGCGCCCTTCTCCTGGCGGACGTAGGCGGGCTCGAGGTCCGAGAGGTAGAGTTCGCCGATGCCGGGTGGCGGCTTGCGATATCTGGGCACCTTTCGCGGGGGTCTGGCGTGGCGGAGTTTCTCGTTCCCGACGAGCATCCAGTCGGGATTGAGTCGCCAGTCGTTGTCGAAGAAGCCGACGAGGAGGAAGGTCTCGGGGCTATAACTGAAGTCGTCGTAGATGGCGAAGTCCATCCAGTGCCATCCGTCGAGGATGCCCCAGTCGAACCAGTTGCCGAACCTGCCGGCACATTCGTAAACGCCCCGCCAGGTGGTTCCGGTGAAGAGGACGACGTAGCGTTTGGGGTTGAGGGGGTTGGGGTAGATGAGTTTGAAGCCCAGGTTGTCGCCCTCGAGGCGCCGCGCGCCGGCGACCACGCTGCGCCCCTCGACCCTTATCGGCAGGGAGGGCATGACGCGGGCCACGACGGGGTTTGTGGCGGGGTCTCCGACGAGGATGAGGTTCGAGGTCTGGATGTCCTCGGGCTTGAGGTCGCGGTCACGGATCAAGCGACACCGGCCTCGTGACCAGCGGTTCCAGCGGTCGGCCAGGGTGCGGGCCTCCTCGTTTGCGACTCGCTTCGCTCGATCGTCGTCGCCGGACGACCCAAACACGATGACGAAGGGGCCCATGAAAGCGTGTTGAATCGGGCCTTCGAGCTCGGGGGTCTTGTGGAGGGACGCAGGCTCCCTGGAGGGGAGCCAGCGCCCGTCGCGGAGCCGAAGCCTGAGCCAACCGCCACGGGGGATGGGGCCGCGATAGTGTTGGCGCCCGTTGACCTCGACGCTCACCTCTCCCCGGTTCACCAGCGGCGGGACGAGTTCGAGCGAGAACTCCTCGACGTTGGCGGTTTTGACGGCGAGGTGGTTCTGGGCTCTGGCCTCGGCCTCGATGCGCGCGAACTCGAACGGTCGGAGGAAGCGGTGGATGCGGACCCAGTAGGCGCCGGGGTGGCGTCGCCAGGCGGTCTTGAAGACGACGCGCCGCGGCCAGCGGTTGCGCTTTTGTTTCTTGAGCCACAGGAGCATCTCGGCGGTTTCCTTCCCGGGCGCGCCGTGGCCCATGTCGGGGACTTCGCTGTAGATGACGGGGCAGCCGGCGGCGCGGAGCGCCGCGACCATCGAGCGGCTGTGGTCGCAGGGGACTATGTTGTCGTTGGCCCCGTGGATGCACCACGAGGGGAGGCTGAGGAGGTTTTCCGCGAAGAAGACCGGGCTTTCGGTCGCCTCGATGAACTCTTTCCTGGGGGTGAGGTAGGTGGGGTTGGCCTCGCCCCAGAGCCAGAGTTTCTCCCAGACGCGGTGGTCGGCGTTTCCACAGATAGGCCCGAGCGCGGCGAAGAGGTCGGGGTAGTGGACGCCTATCTGCCAACTGCCGGAGCCGCCCATCGAGATGCCGTAGAGATAGACGCGGTCGGGGTCGACGCTGTAGAGTTTCTTGACCTCGGCGATGACTCGG
>CAYYCI010000520.1:0-3491 GCA_964470215.1 uncultured Planctomycetota bacterium | reverse complement strand
GCGACGAGGACCTGGTGGCGCGGGCGCGAGCGGCCGACACCGCCGCCTTCGCCGAACTCTACCGCCGCCACCGCGAACGCGTCTACCGCGTCGCCTACCGATTCTGCGGCAATAAGAACGACGCCCTCGACCTGTGCCAGGAGACCTTCGTGAAGGCATTCGAGTCGCTGGGGTCCTTCCGCGGCTCGTCGAGTTTCGCCACCTGGCTAACCAGAATCGCCACAAACACTTGCGTGGACTTCTCCCGCCACGCCCGCTTCCGACGCTCCGTCTCACTCGACGAGCACTATATGGGTTCCGAAGCCGCCCACGAGCCGCGGCCGACCGAGGGCCTCGAACGCGAGGAAATCCGCCAGGCGGTCGAGGCGGCCCTCGAGGAACTCACCCCCGAGCACCGAGCCGTCTTCGTCCTCCACGCCTTCGAGGGCCTCACCTACCAGGAGATTGCCGAGGCGGTCGGCTGCCCGTTGGGCACGGTCATGTCGAGGCTTCACTACGCCCGTAAGCGCCTGCGCGGCCTCCTGGCACGTTTCGCAAAGGATATAGGACCATGAAGCACTGTCCCAAAGAAGAAGTCCTGGGCGCCTACCTCGACGGCGAACTCCCCGAGGACCAGCGTGCCGCGGTCGAGAACCACGTCAAGGACTGCGGCCAGTGCGCCGCGTGGCTCGACGAATTCCGCCGTCTTGAAGAACTCGTGCGTGGGGCACCAGTGCCGCCTGTGGCAGAGGCGGAGTGGGCCGCAACGTGGGGAAAGGTGGCCGCGCGGCTCGAGCCGTTCCGGCCGCGTCTCCTGCCCCGCCTGCGCTGGGCGCTCGCTCCGCTGGCGGCCGCCGCCCTCCTGGCGGCAGCCATCGGCGTATGGCAGATGGCCGCCCGCACGAGCGCCCCTGCGCCCAGGGCCATCGTCGAGGTCATCGAGCCGGCCGAAGGCTACACATCAAACTTCTTCTATTCTAGCGAAGGAGATGTTACAATTATTAGCGTGATTCCGGCCACGGCGGAAGGGAGCAGTTCCGGGAATGGCCACTCTGGCGCGTCTCTGTGAGTTGATGGCCGTGGTGCTGGCGAGCGCCAGCGCTCCCGCCACCGCGCCGACCGTCGAGGCGCGCGTCGTCGTCGTCCAGGCCAGCGGTCGCAGCCTCGAGGCCAAGTTCGACCCGGCCGTGCCGAAGGAACTGCGCACCAAACTCGAAAACTCGCGCCTCGCCTACGGCTCATACAAACTCCTGGCCAAGGTCACCAAGCCTGCGCCGTTCGGCAAGGAGGTCGCCTTTCCACTCCCCAATGGCGAGAACCTGGCCATCACCGTCGCCGCCAACCCATCGCGGACGCATCCGCTCCGGCTCTCCACCCGTATCCTGGACCGCAAGAAGCGCCTGATCCAGAAGACCCAACTCCTCATCTCCTACGACAAGACCTTCCTCCTCCACCGCCCCACGGGCGCCTCGGCCATCATCATGGGCATCTCCGCCCACAAGGTCGAGCGCCACTGAGGCGAAACCGCAGATGAACGCGGACGGACGAGACACAGACTGGTCGGCTCGCTCTGCGTCCTCTGCGTCTCTGCGGTGAACTCCGTCGCCCGCTTGCACTCCCGCCCCCAGGCCGGCACACTATCCCCCGTTCGCTCTCGACCCCGCGTCCCACGACTCGCGCAGCAAGGGGTGACCGATGGACTCAGTGGCTTGGGCATCGTTGGCGGCCCTGGCGATCCTCGCGGCGGCCTCGACCGACCAGGTCGCCAGGGTCAAGGCCCAACTCGACAGGCGGCCCCGCAAGAACGAAAAACCATTCGCTCCCGCCCACAACTCCACCGTCAAGATCAATCCCCCGGCATTCCGCTGGCTGCCCCTCGACAGGCGGCCCAGGGCATACCTGCTCGAAGCCTCCCGCTCGAGAAACTTCCCCCCGAAATCCACCCTGCGCTTCCGACCACCCGTAAGCCTCCACATCCCCCACCAGCCCCTCGAACCCGGCCGCTGGCACTGGAGAGTCGGAGTGACGGTGTCGGGGGGGCAGGTCGTCTGGAGCAAGACCCGCTCGTTCACCGTCCCGGCTGAGGCCGAGAAATGGCCCTTCCCGAAAATCGAAGACCTGGTGGCCAGGGTTCCGAAGAGCCATCCGCGCCTGTTCTTCCCGGGGAAGAAACTGGCCGAGGTTCGCGCGCTGTGCAAAGGCCCGCTGCGCAAGCAACTCCAGGCCCTGGCGCGCGCGGCGCGTCGCGAGGTGGGCAAGCCTCTCGTGCCCGAGCCCGACTACATCCGCGCCAAGGGCACCGAGCGCGGCAGGGTCTACGCCCACATCTTCCGAACCACACGACCGCCGATGAACGCCATGGAAACCTGCGCCCTCGCCTATCTCCTCAGCGGCGACCGGGCGCTCGGCCTCGAAGCCAAACGCCGCATCCTCCACTTCTTCTCATGGGACCCCAACGGCCCCACCAGCCTCTTCCACAACGACGAGCCGGCAATGTGGGTGATGCAACGAGGCACCCGTGCCTACGACTGGACATACGACCTCTTCACCCCGGCCGAGCGCCGCAAGGTCGAGGCGGTGATGAAAGTTCGCTCGCTCCAGTTCCTCAAGCGCTTGACCCGGATGCCCTACGAGAGCCGCCCGTTCTCCAGCCATCCCGCCCGCGACCTCGGCTTCCTGGGCGAGGCCGCCCTGTGTTTCATCCACGAATGGCCCGAGGCGCGCGAATGGCTCGACTACGTCATCAAAATCTACCGCGGCACCTTCCCCGCCTGGGGCGGCGACGACGGCGGTTGGCAGGAAGGCCCGGGCTACTGGCGCGCCTACATGAGTTTCGCCCTCCACTTCGTCGTCGCCCTGAAGAATGCCACTGGCGAGGACCTGGCCCGAAAGCCCTTCTTCCGCAACACCCCCTATTTCGCCCTCTACTGCAACCCGCCCTTCGCCAGGATGTCGCCCTTCGGCGACGGCCAACACAATGCCCCAGGGCGCGGCGCCGGCTACTTGATGTATCAATTCTCCACCGTGTTGCGCGACCCGCACGTCCGCTGGTATGCCGACGTCCTGAAGAGCGGGCCGGGCAGCGGCCCTCTGGGCTTCGCACTCTACGACCCCACAGTGCGCGCCAGGGCGCCCAGCGACCTGCCCCAGGCCAGGGCGTTCCCGAGCGTCGGATTGGTGGCCATGCACACCAATCTGGCCGACCCGGCCAACGACGCCTACCTGCTCGTGCGCTCCAGCCCGTATGGCTCCGTCAGCCACGGCCACGCCGACCAGAACGCCTTCTGCATCGAGGCATATGGCGAAGCCCTCGCAATCGCCTCCGGCTACTACCCCTGGTACAGTTCGCCGCACCACCACAACTGGACCCGCGAGACCAAGGCCAAGAACTGCATAACGATTGACGGCGGCCAGGGCCAGGTCAAGCGCTCGTGGGAGGCCACGGGACGAATTGTCCGATTCATCCACAACGACCGCTTCGACTACGCCCTCGGCGACGCCTCGCGGGCCTA
>CAYYCI010000519.1:0-3498 GCA_964470215.1 uncultured Planctomycetota bacterium | reverse complement strand
GAGGGTGATGCCCTTGATGTTGCCGCGCTGGATGAACTTGCCCTCGCGGGCCTTCACCAGGTAGAGGAGCTCGACGTTCGGGTCCGTCTGGAGGGCGCGCAGGAGCCACTTCCCCTCCTGGCGGATCACGCCCTCGATGTAGAGGACCTTGATCCTCGGTTCGGTGACGTTGATGGTGATCGGCTTGCGGTTGTCGCTCTGGCGGCTTTCTTCGGGCAGGGGTGCGATTTCGACCGACCCGTTGATCCGCCCCATCTCGCGCGGGGTGAACTTCAGGACGACGCGCTGCGCGCCCTTCTTGGTGTCGAGGACCAGTTCCTGGGAGGCCAATTCCTGGCCCTTATCCTTGTCGCGAAGCACGACGCGGACCGGCCTGGCGCCATAGCCGCGGGCGTCCACGAGCACCTTGACCTCGGTGGCGTTGTCCTTCGGCACGAAGCGGTCGTGCTCGACGCTCGTGATGGCCACGTTCTTGACCGACTTGGCCTCCTCGAACGACTCGCCGAAGGCTATCGGATAGATCGGCACCCCGAGGGCCTCGAGCCTCTCGATCGGGGAGCGCCCGCTATTGTCTATGCCGTCGGTCAGCAGGATGATCCCGGCCACCGAGCCTCGTTCGTGGCGGCGCAACGCGTTCTCGCAGGAGGTCGCCAGGTCCGTGCGGTCGTGGTCGGCGACAAGGCTCCCCAGGTCGCGGTACGAGATCGGTTCGGCCGTCGCGCCGAACCTGTAGAGCCGAAGGCTGAATTGCTCCTCGAGTTTCCGAATGAACCCCGCATGGCGGAGATTCGTGCGCGCAACCTCGATCCTGGGACCGGTCTCAGGGTCGGCGTGGCTCATGCTCTGCGAGGCATCAACCAACACCAACAACCGAGGCCTGCGGGCGAAGAGGCGCTCGAAAACCAACTCCGGCTGGAAGATGAAGAGCATGAGCACAAGGACGACCAGCACCCGCATCCCCAGCAGGAGAGCGAAGTACCAGCGGGGAAGCATGCGGACGTTGTTGATGTAGAAGTAGGCCACCAGGCCCACGCAAAGGGCCAGGAGAAGGAAGAAAGCGGTGTGGGAGTAGCCGCGGGTCAGGCGCAGGGTCAGAGCGAGAGGACACACCGGAGCATTCCCTAGCGGCTGGTCGAGCCGCCGCGGGCGCGCGCCTTGAACTCGCGCTCCAACTCCTTCAGCGCCCCGCGGACGCTCAGGCGGCTCGCCGGGGTCATTCGGTCTATTATCAGCCGGCCCTCGAGGTGGTCGATCTCGTGTTGGAAGATGCGGGCCAGAAGGCCCACCGCCACCTGCTCCATCCTCCGCCCGTCCAGATCGTACCAGCACACCCGCACGCGGGTCCACCGGCCCACGTTCCCACGCACCTCGGGGAGGCTCAGACACCCCTCCTCGGCCACCTCACTGCCCTCCGCCTCGACGAGGACGGGGTTGACGACCACGAACTCGGCCGAGCGGTCGTCGGGGGTCGGGTTGACGACGCACAGTTGCGCGCTCCAGCCGACCTGAGGAGCGGCCAGGCCCACCCCGCCCGCCTCGTACATCAGCTCGAACATCTCCCTGACCCGCCCGCGCACCTCGTCGTTGATCTCCTCGACGGGAGCCGCGCGACGCCGAAGCACGGGGTCGGGATAGTAAACAATCTCCACGGCTTACCCCGCAGACACGAGCCACGTCTCGAATACGGATTATAGCGCTCCCCCCACCCCAAAGCAAGGCAGCGAAGGCACGCAACGAAGGCGGGCGAGCCCGGAGATCACGGTCAAGGAAGGGCCGCGCGTTAGAACGGCAGGCCGGAAACGGCGCGGGAGATGATCGAGATGCCGACGGCCAGCATCCCGACTAGCCCTACCCCACAGGCATACCCAGCACAAAGCACAGGCACGTAGCGCCGCCACTTCTCGGCCCCCAGGCGCTTCGCTATCACGTATCGTCCAACACAAGCCCCGATGAACATGGGGATCGCGGTGTTCGGCCACCCCGCTACCCCGCCAACCAGGCCGTAGAAGAACAACGCGGGTAGCCCCAGGAGCGACAGGACGGCGTAGAGCGCAAGCCCTCCCGCAAACCCACAAGCGATCAACGGCGGCTTGATGGCCTGGAGTAGCCACTTCGTGCCGCTGCTCGTGGCGGTCATGAAAAGACACTGGTTCCGCGCGAAGAACGGCCACATCCGGGCCGTGAACGGGTAGGTCGAGGACGGGATCTCCTCCAGGTACCAGAAGAACGACCAGAAGAGGAAACTACAGGCCAGGCTGACCGGGACAATGAGCATCTCGGCCTTGATGACCGTGGTGATCCTGGTCTTCGTGAGCTCGAGGACGCGAAACTGCTGGGCGACCCGGCCGTAGTCGCCAAGGGGGATCGGCGCGAACCAAACATCCACCCCCTGATACCGCGCCAGGATGAAACTCGCCTCGCGCAGGAACGGGAACGCCACCGGCCGACCCGTCAGCCCGATCATACGGGCCGAGATGTAGGAGTTCAGCGGCGTCCAGATGAACCCGAAGAAGACGAGCATCCAGAGGGGGAAGTCGGGCACGAGGGTGTGGCAAATGGCCACGTAGATGGACGTTGCAGAGACGTAGAGGAGGAGCGCCATGTAGAGGGGGAAGTCGCCCCGGCCCTCGGGTCTGGGCAGGACGCGCCCGAGGCGGAAAACCCCGCTGCGAATGCACCGCGCGATGCCCAGCACGGCAACCGCCAGAGCCGTCCCTATCCCGATGCTCATCCAGAAGTCCATGTCGGTCCGGAACTTCGTCAGAAGGAGGTTCATCCCCGGGCGCCAGCCCGGCAACAGGCCGGCCTTGTAGAGAATGGGGTTCAGGAAAAGCGACGTGGCGATGGTGCTGACGAAAATGCCCACGACCATCGGAAACGGCAGCACCATTGCGAAGAGGAACATCCCCAGGTCGAAACTCAGACCCGCCAGCGAAGCGGGCAGGACACCGTGGAAGTTCTCGCTGAGATCCACGAACGGAATGGGCAGGATCATCAATGGCTTGTCGAGAACCAAACCAGTGAGCGCGGGCACGCCCACGTAGATCGCCCCGAAGACTATCCCAATCATCGAGCCGGTGGAGAAGACGGGCCAGCGCCAGGAGTTCTCCTTCGTCGTCGTCTCGGCGAGCGCCGTGGCCCCGGCGGCGGTGATCGGCGCCAGCGGGAAAGGCAGTCGCTCGGCGTCCGAGGTCAATCGGAACAAAAGGTAGCCCATTCCGAACCAGTTCATCCGACCCAGCACCTGGCCGATGAGCACCAGGAGGATCGGAATCAGCCAGTCGTGGTGGAAGAGCAGGCGGTGGGTGAGCGCCGCCGACTCGGGTCGCGGGACGGCCCAGGTGGGGATTTCGTCGGCGATGCCCATCGCCTCGGCTTGCGGCGAGCGGACGAGGAACTGGTTCCAGATGAAGCGGGTGAAAGGCCCTCCGGCAAGGTTGGCCGCCACGACCGTGGCCGCGAGCCCGGCAGCCACGTAGTAGAGGATATAGACCTCCT
>CAYYCI010000518.1:0-3513 GCA_964470215.1 uncultured Planctomycetota bacterium | reverse complement strand
GCTGGTATAACTGGCACTTAGCCAGCAGGATGGGCATTTCCGAGGCGCACGCTCAACCGGGCTGGGAAAGCCTCTCCAGCGGGGCGTGGCGCAGAGAGAGGATCCGCTTGCCGCCAGAGTCGAACGAGATGGTGGCGAAGGTCTCCCGACCGAAGTCCTGGACGGCGAGGACCGTTCCCAGGCCAAAGTGTGGGTGCCTGATTCGGTCGCCTGTGCGGAGCCTCAGGCGCCGGGGCCTTCGAGCAGGCGGGGGCTCCGGCACCGCGAACTCCTCTGGCGGGGGTTCGTCATAGGTGTGGTCGGGTGTGTCGCGTGGGGTGAGCTCCACGGTCGTCTGGGGAGCGGGGGCGTCAAGGGTGTCGGGGTCGATCTCGAGGAGGAAACGCGATGGCATGGCGTACTCGAGGTGGCCGCCGCGCTGGCGCGAGGCGGCGTGGGTGAGGAAGAGCAGGTGTTTGGCGCGTGTGATGCCGACGAAGCACAGGCGGCGTTCTTCCTCCAGGCCCTCGGGAGTGGCCGATGAGTTGGCATGGGGGAGGAGGCCATCCTCGAGGCCGGTGAGGAAGACGACGGGGAACTCGAGGCCCTTTGCGGCGTGGAGGGTCATGAGAGCGACGGCATTGGCGTTCGGGTCGAGGTTGTCCACGTCGGAGACGAGGCCGACGTGTTGTAGGAAGCCTTCGAGTCCGCCCTCGGGCTGGTCGTCGTCGAAGCCGCTTGCCCAGCCGAGGAATTCCTCGATGTTCTCTTTCCTTTCCGGTCCGGCGGTTTGGGTCATCCAGTCGAGGTAGCCGGAGGCTTCGAGGAGTTTCTCGCAGATGGCGGCGGCGGGCTTTCGGGGCATCTGGCGGAGGGAGTTGATGAGTGTGGCGAAGCGGTCGAGGGCGCGGCAGGCTCTCGTGCCGAGTTGCTCGATCTGTGGCGCGTTGAGGACGGCTTGCCAGAGATGTTTGCGATGGGCTTGTGCCCATTTTCCGAGGCGTTCGAGGGTGGCGGGGCCGATTCCTCGCGGGGGGACGTTGATGATTCTGGCGAGGCTCAGGTCGTCGCGTTCGTTGACGATGAAGCGCAGATAGGCGACAAGGTCTTTGATCTCGCGTCGGGCGCAGAACTGCACTGCGCCGACGAGCCGGAAGGGGATGCTGCGACGGGAGAGAACCATCTCGAAGGCGCGCGACTGGGCGTTGGTGCGGTAGAAGATGGCGAAGTCGCGCGGGGGTGCGCCGTTGGCGAGGCGCTGCTCGATGATCTCGGCCACCGTCTGGGCCTCGTCGTCGGCGTCCTGGGCCTCGATGACCTTGATGGGGGTGCCTCGTGGGTTTCGGGTCCACAGGCCGCGCTCGTGGCGCAGGTTGTTGTGGCTGATGAGGCTGTCGGCGGCTCGGAGGATCGTGGCGGTCGAGCGGTAGTTTTCCTCGAGGCGGACCACTCGGGCGTCTGGGTAGTGTTCCTGGAATCGGAGGATGTTGTGGATGGTGGCGCCGCGCCAGCCGTAGATTGATTGGTCGGGGTCGCCGGTGGCGCAGATGTTGCGATGGTGCTCGGCGAGGGTGCGGGCGATGAGGTCCTGGGCCTCGTTGGTGTCCTGGTACTCGTCCACGAGGATGTAGCGGAATCGGCGTTGCCATCGCTGGCGGAAGTCGTGGTTGGAGTCCAGGGAGAGCGCGACGCGGGTCAGGAGGTCGTCGAAGTCCATCGCGGCGTTGTCCTCGAGCCTGCGCTGGTAGAGGTTGTAGGCTTTAGCGACGAACTCGTCCTTGAAGGAGAGTGCGGATGCGGCGAACTCCTGCGGGGTCTCGAGGCGTTGTTTTGCGCGGCTTATGTGGTTGAGGAGGTCTGACGGGGAGAGTTGGGCGCCCGCTGGTTCGAGGTCTTTTTTGACCTGGCGGATGAGTCGGAGTTGGTCATCGCGGTCGTAGATGCTGAAGTTTTGTGGGATGCCGAGTTGTTCGGCTGAGATACGCAGCATGGCGGCGCAGAGGGAGTGGAAGGTGGAGACCCATGCGCCGCTGGTGCCGGCGAGTGCCTCGATGCGCTCGCGCATCTCGCCGGCGGCTTTGTTTGTGAAGGTGACGGCCAGGATGCGATACGGGGGGACGCCGCGTGCGGCGAGGTAGGCCACTCGGCGGGTTATGACGCGGGTCTTGCCGCTGCCTGGGCCTGCGACGACCAGGAGGGGGCCTTCGGTGCAGGTGACGGCCTCGCGTTGGGCGGTGGTGAGGTCGGAGAGGATGGCTTCGGTAGTGGACATTGATTGTTAGTGAGGAGGGAGGGGCCGTCGCACATTCATTTCTCGTGTAGGCTTTCGGCCTTTGGGCCTAGCCTGATGGCTCGTGCCGTGCTGACGGCCCTTCCCACAGTTTTCTCAACCACAGGCGACGTGGAGCGCCTCGAAGCAGACCGGGGGGGTGACCACCGACCCGTGGACCTCCTGTGTGTCGCCGATGCCGCGGAGCGCGTTGAATGCCTCGAAGACGTTTCCTGCGACCATGCAGTCCTTGACTCTCCCGACGAGCTGTCCGCCTTCGACCAGGAAGCCGAGTCCGACATTGACCGAGAACTCGCCGGCCAGGATGTTCGATTGTCCCCCGCCGATGACCTCGTCCACGAGGATGCCCTTTTCGATGGAGGCGAGGAGGTTGGCCTGGGGGGTGTTGCCTGGTTCGAGGACGAAATTCGTGGGGCCGGGGACAGGCGGCGAGGCGAAGCCGCGCGAGGCGTTCCCGGTCGGCTCGGTGCCCATGATTCCCGCTGTCTGGAGGTCGAAGAGGAAAGAGCGGAGCACCCCGCCCTCGAAGACGGCCTTTCGGCGCGTGGGCGTGCCCTCGCCATCGTAGGGGGCGCTGGCCTCGGCGAGGGGGAGTGTCGGGTCGTCGAGGATGGTTATGCTGGGGTCGAGGATTTTCTCGCCGAGGCGGCCGACCAGCGGAGATGCTCCCTTCTGGACGAGTTTGCCGTTGACGGGGTACTCGAGGAAGCCGAGGAGCATTGCGGCGGCCCGCGCGGTGAAGAGGACGGGAAACGTGCCCGAGGGTGCCTCGACTTCGCGCTCGGCCAGACGGATGTCGCCGACGACCTTCTTGGTGTAGCGCTCGAAGTCACAGACCACCCGCCGCGAACTCTCCCCGTCGCTCACCCACAGGATGCTGCCGTCGCGGACGCGGACGGCGATGAGGTAGCTGTGGAAGCGGGTGAAGCGTTGGCTCAGGTCGAGGCCTCGGGAGTTGACCAGTCGTTCCGAGGCCACGCTCTTGCTTATCTCGACGGTGCACTGGACGTCGGAGAACTCGCTGCGGACTCGCTCGATGGCGTCGTTGCCGAGTTCGATGGCTCGCTCGACGCGGAAATCGGCCGCCGCGGGGTCGTAAACCTCGACCTCTGGGAGAGGAGCCGGGGCCGGGAACTCGAGGCGGGCCTCCTGGCCGAAGCGGGCGCTCTGGAGCGCGCGGGCCACCAGTCCCTCGGGGTCCGAGAGGTCCGTGGTGCTGGCGAAGCCTATCCGGCCCTCGTGGA
>CAYYCI010000517.1:0-3522 GCA_964470215.1 uncultured Planctomycetota bacterium | reverse complement strand
GCTCTTTTTCTTCCTGGGCAACTTCCTGTGTGTGGACGTGGTGAACACCCTGATCATGTGGACGCGGCCCTACCTGGAGAAGGGCGCGGGCCTCTCCGAGATGGCCTCCGGCTACACCCTGATGGCCATGAGCGTCTCGGCGTTCGTCCTGGGGATGGGCATGGGATGGCTGACCGACCGCCTGGGGGCGCGCGCCACCCTCGTCCTGGCCGCAGGGAGCATGCTCTTGTGTGTCCTGGTCGCTGGGTTGGGGCGAAGCCGGGTCCTGCTCCTGGGGGTGATCGTCGTTTTCGGCAGCGGCGGGCTGGCGGGGATGTGGACTGCCGGGCGCAAATGGCTCCTGGAGGTCGCCCCGGAGGGGAAGGTGGGCGAGTTCTTCGGCCTCTACGGGGTCACGGTGAAACTCTCGGTGCTCGGCTGCACGCTTTTCGCCTTCCTGGCCGACGTTGCGGGCTATCGCACCGCGCTGATCACCCAGGCCGCGCCCCTCGTCGTTGGCATCTGCCTTCTGGTGGCCGCCTGGCGAGGCGGGACTAGCGGGCCCGATGGGCGTCGAGATAGCTCTGGAGGATGAGTTGGGCGGCGAGCCGGTCGCGCCGTCCCTTGCGTTTCTTGCGCGAGAGGCCGCCGGCGATGAGCGCCCGCTCGACCTCTGCCGTGCTCAGCCGCTCGTCCCACGTCTCCACCGGAAGACCGAGTTCCTCTCGCAGGCGGTCGGCGAACGCGCTCGCAGCCACCGCCTGGGGGCCGCGGCTGCCGTTCATGTTCAGCGGCAAGCCGACAACAAGGGCCTCGACCCCCCGCTCGGCGCACAACCGGCGAAGCGCCTCGAAGAGCGCGACCTCGCTCGACGGGCGCTCGAGGGTCGAGAGGGCGGTGGCCACGCCGGTGGCGGTGTCGCCTATGGCGAGGCCCAGCCGCTTCGCACCGAAATCAATCCCCAGAACCCGCAAGGGGGCTCTCCTGGACGGAGGGTCAGAGATGTTCGCCGAGGCCCTTCCTGGCAAGGATGTCAACGAGTTTCTTGACGTCCTCGGCCCTGTCTCTGGGACAGACAAGCGTGGCATCCGGGGTGTGGATGACCACGAGGTCTTCGGCCCCGACGATCCCGACCAGATGGTCATCGGCCAGGACGAAGCAATTGCGCGAGTCGAGTGCGGCGGCCTTGCCGACCAGCAGGTTGCCGTCCGGGTCGGCCTCGCCGCTGCGCAACTCGGCCACCGAAGCCCAGGAGCCGACGTCGTTCCACTCGAAGTCCGCCTCGACTACGCGGATCGTCTCGGCCTTCTCCATCACAGCGTAGTCAATCGAGATTCTCTCCAGCGACTCGTACGTCTCGCGCAGGACCCGCTGCTCGTTCGGGGTGGCGATCGCGCCGGCGATCCGCTCGAGGGCCTCGTGGAGGTCCGGGGTGAACCGCCGCATGCAATCCAGTACCACCTCCACCCGCCAACAGAACATCCCGCTGTTCCAGTAGTATTCCCCGCAGGCCAGATATTGCTCTGCCAGGGCCCGTTCGGGCTTCTCGCGGAACTGGTGGACTGCGAAGACCGGGATGCCCTCGATGGCCTCGAGTTGGCGCCCGCGGTGGATGTAGCCGTAGCCGGTGGCGGGATACGTCGGCTTGATTCCGAAGGTCACGAGCGCGTCCTCGCGCTCCGCCACCTCGACCGCCACACCCGCCACCCCGCGGAACCGTTCGGCGGGGCGGATGACGTGGTCGGCCGGCAGGACGAGCATCGTGGCCTGGGGGTCGAGACGGCGGATGTGGACCGCCGCCAGCCCGATACACGCCGCGGTGTCGCGACCGAAAGGCTCGGCGAGCAAGCGCGGCTGGGTGCCGAAAGGCAACGCCTCGAGGATGTGGCCGACCTGTTCCCGCGCCGCCACGATGTGGACCCTCTCGATCGGCACCAGGCCGTCGAGGCGGCTAACCGTCTCGGCCAGAAGCGAGCGCGGCCCGACCAGCGGCAACAAGAACTTCGGCTTCTCGCGGCGACTCCGTGGCCACAACCGCGTGCCACTCCCCCCTGCCATGATCACCGCGTGGAGCACGGTTCACCTCCTGCCTTCCACCTCGAGGGTGGCTTTCTCCGGGGCGAACCCCCGCCTCTCGCCGCCGGCCAACTCCAACACTATCCCGTCGAGCGGGTCAACCGACACGATGGTCCCGCGGAAAGACGACCCATCCGAGCGCACAACCGCCTCGCGCCCGACCAGGCGGCATCGCTTCAGCCACTCGGCCGCGACCTCGCCCCAGCCCTCGCTGGCCAACTGCTCATAGCGGCTTCTGAGCCGAGTGAGCATCGCCGCGGCGAGTTCCTCGCGCGAGAAATCGCGGCCCGCCTCCAGCGCGAGCGACGTGGCCGTCGAGCGCAGAGGGGCCTCGAACTCCTCCCGGCGGGTGTTGACGTTCACCCCGACGCCCAGCACACACGGCGCCAACCTCTCGCCGCGCCGCTCGACCAACACCCCCGCCACCTTCCTCTCGCCGATGGTCACGTCGTTCGGCCAGTCGAGCGTCGCCCGAAGCCCCGAGACGTCCTCGATGGCCTCGGCCACGGCCAGTGCCCCGATGGCCGTCAGTCCCGCCGCGCTGAATGCCGGCGTCTCCGGCCGCAGCACGACCGACATCAACAAGCCCCGTCCCCGGGGGCAGTGCCACGCGCGGCCGAACCTGCCGCGACCTCGAACCTGTTCCTCGGCGAAGAAGGTCGCCCACTGCGGGCAGCCCGTCTCGGCCCATGCCCACGCAATGTCGTTCGTGGAACTGACGCTGCCGAGCGCCCGCAGTTCCAGCCCGGCCCACTCCGGCCCCAGCCGCGCCCGGATTTTCTGGCAATCAACCATGGTCTCGTCGTTTCCCTGTCCAGCCCACCCGAGGCAACCACAGCGATCTTATCGGAATAGAGAATGCGGGGCAACCGGATAAGATAACGGGGCGGAGACCAAAGGCCTCCGCCCCGTCTGAGCTCCGCCCCGGGGAGTGGCTAGCCGGTCGCGAACCCCGCTACGGGAGGGGACGGGCGGCACAGCGAGGACGCGACCGGCACCACGCCTCACTTCCCTTCGGGGCGGGACTTGCACTCTCAAGCGGCCTCGAGCCTCTTCGGCTCGCGTACTTTTCTTAGGAGCAATAGCCGTGCCAACAAAGCGCTCCCGCCCTCAAGTCATCCCCCCTCATGGAGATAGAGCCCAGCGACGCACCGGCCGAGACCTCCCCGGGCGCACGCTCCCGTGCGCCACCCTCCCCGAATCGGGCAACATCTCAGCCAGACCACAGGCGAGCGAGAAGTTCCGACAGGCCCGGACGCTGCCCCCGAAGCAGCATCCCGACACGAAACAACCGCGCGGAAAGCCAGAGCGACCCTGCCGTCGCCACCACCATCACCACCAGCGTCAGCGGAACGTCCACCGCCGTATACTCCCCCGAAGCCACACGCATTATCATCGTGATCGGGCAGGTGAACGGCACGTAGGAGAGCACCCGCGAAAAAAGCGAATTCGGCCCCTCGAGGATCA
>CAYYCI010000516.1:0-3524 GCA_964470215.1 uncultured Planctomycetota bacterium | reverse complement strand
CCGACACCGCCTCGAACAACCGCGTCGTGTCCGTGGCAACCTACGGCTACCCCCCGGAGGGGGCAGAAACCCCCGCAGGCCGCACCGACTGGCAAAAGACCTGGCGCTACACCTACGGATGCATCCTCAGCGCACCGTCCCGCGAAATGAGCGGAACCCTGCGCGTGGACATCTTCGTTTACTACGGCCTGACGCCGGATAGCAACGCCACACTGGCGGCCGCCAACGAACTGGTCATCGGCCACTACGTGGCATACCTGAGCCTGAGCGGAGCGTCCTAACCAACCGCCCAGGACGGAGCGACTGCCATGCTCAAGGCCCCTCGCAAGAGCCCCGAAGGCTTCACCCTCGTCGAACTCCTCGTGGCCGTCGGGCTGACCGCCATCCTCATGTGGGGACTCCTGAACCTCTACTCATTCGCCACCCGATTCTCGCGCACCATGTTCAACGAAGCCGAACTATGCGCCATCGGCCGTGCCGCCCTCGACCGCCTGTGCCGCGAACTCGCCAGCGCCGCTCCACTCGACGTCGGCTACCTCCAGATAAAAAACAATGGCGTCGCCGACGAAATCCAATTCGTCGCCCCGATCGGCGACGGCGCGACACTCGCACACCTCCGCTATTATCTCGACACTGCCGCCACGCCACCCGGCCTCTACCGAGCCATCGAAACCCCCGCCGGAGACAACCAGACCCCCATCGGGGTCAACGTCATCGGCTTCAACGTCCGCTATGTCGAGCAAGGCTCGGCCACCGACACCGAACCCGCAGAGGGGAGCTCGACGACCTGGCGGGACGACGACGTGACCGACGGGGTCCAGCGCCTGCCGCGCGCCGTCCTCGTCGAGATAACCGTCGCCGACCCCGCCAGCGGGGCGGCGGTCACTCTCTCGAGCGGCGCGACCCTCGGCGCCAGCGGAATGTGAAAAAGATGCGGCGGGGATAAACCTCGTTCGGAGCAAGACCGAAATGTTCACCACACCGAGAAAAACAAGACGAGCCACCGCACTGGTCATCACCGTCGGCCTCCTGGCCGTCCTGGCCGTCATCGGTTTCGGTTTCGCCGTCCTCTCGCGTCTCCACCACGACATCTCGAAGTACTACCGCGCATCCGCCCAGAACGAACTCGTGGCCCGGGCCGCGATCTTCTATGCCATCAGGGAAATTCGCGTCGGCTACGCCAACGCCCCCGAAGGCGTCCAGCCGGGCTCCTTCAAAACCTTCCAGATGGGCGCGATTGCCGAGCCGACCGACAGCCCGCAGGACCCCTGGTACCTCGACCCCGCCCTCGCCACCAGAGGCTACATCGACAAGGAAGGCGGCGACACCTACTACCGCTACTGCAACCTCAAGTGTAACTCCTACTCGCTGGTCCACGACGACCTCGGCCCCAGGGTCGGCGTCTCGCTCATCGAGGTCCTCGACTCCGCAGGCAAACTCAACATCAACGACCGTTACGACGGGCTCGAGAGCATCCTTGCGAACCTCTTGACCAAGCTTCACGACGAAGGGCTCGGCCTTCTCGACGAGCCTGGCGGCGACACCTTGAGCGCCCTGGAGTTTGCCGGAAGGATAATCGACCGCCGCGACGACCTCACCAACAAGCGATTCACCTCGCTGCGCCAACTCCTCGAGAAGGACTCCGACGGCAATTTTCTCATCGCGGGAATGGACGAGCGGAAGTTCGAAATCCTCAAACACTACCTGACCATCTACTCCTGGCCCCACCAAATCCCCAGCGTCCGGGGCTTCAAACCCTACGTTATCCGACCCTTCGACTCCGGTTCGTTGAAGACTCTCCAGCGCACCGACAGCACCGGCTACCCGCCCGACCACGTCCGAAGCCCGATCAACATAAACACCGCCCCCGAAGAACTCCTCGTCGCGCTCCTCAGCGCCATCAAACGGCCCTCCGGCGTCAGCATTTCGACCGACGACGCGCGCGGCATTGCCAAATGGATCGTCAGGAAACGCGACCCCGAAAACCATGACCTCTGGCTAGGCCGGGACGACGAGCGTGACTGGCCCTCCTGGGAGGCCTGGTTCAAGAGCGGCGAGGAGTACAAGGCCGACTACAAGAAAGTTCTCGAGCGCAAAGATAAAGATAAAGATCCCGAGCGCCAGGTGGCCGGCTGGCGCGCCCATCCCCTCGGCCCGTTCGACACCTGGAACGAGGTGATCGACTTCCTCTACTCCTTCACCTCCAACCGGCCGCAGGATCCGCATTCGGGCAGCGTCGCTGACCCCTATCCCGACGGTGTCCTCACCCTCGACCAGGCCGAGACCATTCTCGCCGCCATCTCCCCCAACCCCTTCGCCTCGATCCTGGGCCACAACACCTGGCGCCTCGCCTACGCGCGCCTCAACGATGGAGACTCCGACGATGACCTCCAGGCGCAGCAATGCCTGCGCGACCGCGACCACACGGATAACCTGATCCCCACCATTTATGGCAAGAACGATCTCCAGTATCGCGAGGGCGACCTCCTGGTCAATGGCGACGTCCACCCCTTCTGCTTCTCCTCGATGGGCCGACACGAAATCTACACCCGGACCTTCATCTTCGTCAAAGCCGACCAGGGCGTCGTCGTCGGTCTCGACCGCGCGGACAAGCCCACCATCCTGACCTGCAAGCGGCCGGGCAATGTTCCCCCCAATTGGTCGGACACCCCGCCCCGGTGGCGCGGCTACTCCGTCCTCATCTACGACGGAAAGGGCAAGGGAGTCCTACGGGGAATCGTCACCAACACCTCCGACACCCTCACCGTCGCGCAAATCCCCTTCAGCCTCAGCACCAGCGGCAACAACCAGACCAGGTTCTACATCGTCGGCCCGCCAGCATTCGTGGACCGGGTGGCCGCCACCGCAACCGAGATCAGCGTCTCCGAGAACAAACCGTACATCCTCACCGACAAAAGCGACGAGATCTCCTGGGAAGACGACGAATGGAACGGCCACCGCATCGTCCTCTACCAGGCCGAAACCGTCAACAGGACCCTGCCCGACGGCTCGACCATCCAGGACGAGGAAATCAACAGCGGCAGCATCCAGGAACGGATCATCGTGGACACCCGGCCCAACCCCGACGGCGACGGCTACCAACTGATCGTCTCGCCCCCGTTCGACTACGACCTCTGTCAACTCTCCGGCGCGGGTTACCACCTCAGTTACATGATCCTCGGTTGCGACGGCCTGGTCGAACACGAGGCCGCCATCAAGGCCTACGACGTCATCCACCACACCACCCAGCACGACTTCGAGCAATACAAGGCCCAGGCCACCAGGGTCGAAACCGGACCCTATCCCTTGGGCACTACCGCCGACCCCACCGCCGCCACCCTCGACGACGCCTGCGAGGTTGACGGCTGGATCGCCCTGGCGAAGAAAAAAGCGGAGCCACCCGACGCCAACGCCCTCGTCCAGAACTTCGACGACGTCGCACAGGCCACGCCGCTGAGACCAGAGCAGGGCGAAGGAACCCTACCCGGCACTTCCGTCCCCACCAGGACCGCTATGGTCGCCGA
>CAYYCI010000515.1:0-3534 GCA_964470215.1 uncultured Planctomycetota bacterium | reverse complement strand
CGAAAACCACCGTTTCCCCGCGTTGGGGAATCCGACCCGTCAACTTCATCAGCAGCCTGCCCACCGTCTCGAAACCTTCCTTGCGGACCGGCAGCCCGGTCAGCCGCACCAACTCGTCTATCTCCATCGATGCCTCACACTCGAAGAAACTCGCCTCCAGGCGCAGGAGTTGCGCCTCCTCGCGCTCGTCGCGGATATGCCCGATCACTTCCTCGACCAGGTCCTCGAGGGTCACCAGGCCCACCACCCCGCCGTGTTCTTCCACCACGATGGCCATCGGCACACGGCTGTAGCGCAGTTCGGCCAGGAGTTCCCCCACGGGCTTGGTCTCGGGGACGTAGGCCACGTCGCGATGGACGAGCGGCTCGATGGGCGCTTGCGGCGCGAGGTCCGCCTTCAGCGCGTCCACCACCCGCACTATCCCCACCACGTTGTCCACCCGCCCCTCGTAAACCGGAAAACGCGAGAAGCCGCTGCGGGCCGTCTCGGCTTCCAGGTCCGCCACCTTAGCCCCCACGGGCAGCGCAACGACTGCCACCAACGGCACCATCACCGCCTCCACCGGTTTCTCGTTGAGTTCGAGGACACTCTGGATCATCCGCTTTTCTTCCGAGAGCAGGGCGCCGTGTTCGGCGCCCACTTCCGCCAGGACCTTCAACTCCTCGCGGCTCACGTAGGGGCTGCGCTCGCCCTGGCCGCCGACGGGCCGCAAGAGAAAGTCCGCCACCCACCCCACCCCCACGACCACTGGGGCCATGAGCCTCTGGGCGAAGCGCAGCGTGCGCGCCACCCGCAGGGTCGCGCCCAGGGCATTCGCCCGCCCCAGCGACTTCGGCACAATTTCACCAAAGACCAGGATCAGAGGCGACATGACCGCCGTCGTCACCACGCTTTCCCACTGTGGCTCCACGTAGTGGCTCGCGACCCACGTGGCCAACGACGTGCCCACGACCACCGCCAGATTCGTCCCGACCAGCGTCGTGCTCAGCAATCGCTCGGAATGCTCGAGGAGCTCCTTGGCGATGGCCGCGCGCGGGTCCCCACGCCGGGCGCGCGCGCGCAGCGAAGTCCTGTCGGCGGATATGATCGCCGTCTCCGACCCGGAGAAGAACCCCTCGAGGGCCAGACACGCCAGGATCACCACCATGACGAGCGCCACGATCACGGCGTGCCCCCCTCCATCAAACCCGCCCAGGGCGGCTCCTGCCCCCCGAGGGGCTCGACCTCCACCGCGGCCACCCGCCTGCCGCTGAGCCGGAGCACCCGGTAGCGGAACTGCTCGTCCTCGACCGTCTCGCCTGGCCTGGGAAGGCGCCCGAAGAGGTCCAGAACGTAGCCCCCGAGCGAGTCGGCCCGCCCCAGGGCCAGCTCCAGCCCCAGTTCCCGATTGACGTCTCGCACTCTCGCCTCGCCGAGCAGGCGCAACCGGCCCTCGACCAGTCGGAAGAATGGCCCGCCGCCGGTCGCCTTGACCAGCGCGCGCCCCACCAACTCGTCGGCGAGTTGCCGCAGGGTCACAAGCCCGGACGTGCCGCCGTACTCGTCGAGCAGAATCGCCATCTGGGAGCCGCTCTCGCGCATCTCGCGCATCAGGTCGCCAGCGTGGCGGGTCTCCGGGACCAGGAACGCCGGCCTGACCAGCGGCCGTCGCCTTGGCTTCTTCAACCTCTCGTCCTCGACGCAATCCCGGATGCGGCGGCCCAAAATCTCGCGGTCCCGCCAGTCAGGCAGGTCTCTGACATCGAACACCCCCCAGATGGCATCCACGTCGCCGCTGTGGACGGGCAGGCGAGTGTGGCCGGAACGCCGCACGACCTCGAGGGCCTCGGCCACTGTCGCCTTCTCGTCAACACAGACCATTTCGGTCCGCGGAACCATCAACTCGCGCGCGTCCAGTTGGCGAAACTCGATGATGTGTTCGAGAATCTCCCGCTCGTGCTCCGCTATCGCCCCCTCGGCCTCGCCGACCTCGAGCGCAGCTGCTATCTCCGTGCGAGTGAGCAACGGCTCCGCCGGAAAGCGGCCGCGACGCAGGACGAACAGCAGGGCGTTCGTCACGTGGCGCAGGACGAAGCGAACCGGCAGGACCACCCACGCGAACCACAGCAATGGCAACGCGACCACCCGCGCCAGGCCCTCGGCGTGGCGCACCGCGAAGGTCTTCGGCGTCACCTCCCCGAAGACCAGAAGCAACACCGCGCTCAGCGCAATCGCTATTCCCAGGCCCTCGTCCCCCTCCACCTCGGTCGCCACCGCGGCGACCACGCTGGCCAGTGCCGCGTTGACCACCATATTCCCGACCAGGATCGTTATGAGCAGACGGCGAGGGTAGGCGAGCAGTTCGGCCACGGCCCGACCGCTTCGCCCTCCCGCCTCGCGCAGGCGCCTGACCTGCACGAGGCTCAGCGAGAAGAGAGCCGTTTCCGAACTCGAGAAGAAAGCCGACAGCGCCAGCAACACCACCAGAACGCCGGCCTGTGGCCATAAACCGGGGGGCATGGCCTCTCGTCAAACTCCCAACATCCCGACCCCAAACGAGCCGCCGTCAATATGATACCCGACCACACCCTTCTTTTCCATCTTCTCCCACGATTCAACAGAGCGTCCCTTGTGGGCGGGGGCTCGGGACCCCGCGTCCCCACACGCCCCGGCCTTTCTCACTCCGATCGGTGCCCCGGACATGGTGGACATTGTGGACAGGATGGCGATGGCACATCTATGAGGAAACCGGGGATGGCAGCGCGCCGGGGCGCGTGGGCGTCGGCCACGGTCTCCTCGTGGCTGGCGCTTTCTCTCCCTTCGCCTCTCCGCGTCCTCTGTGCCCCTGTGGTGAAATTCCCATGGACGCCCCGCGCCCAGCGCCGTGGGGGAAAAATAACTTGCTTTAGGGTTGGGCGGATGGTAAAGTATTGCGAGCGAATTGGAGCCGTGAGGCCACCGTCGAGCGCCGGTCTGCGGTAACGGCACCTGTCGGTCAGGTTCAAGGCCCCAGTCGCGACCCCAGCGCCCCCGTTGGCCGTGCGATGGGTACGGCCGGGCGCAGTGTCCCTCGTTGGGGCAGGCGGTTGTTCGGTTCCGGAGTGTCTGAATGAACATCTACGTGGGCAATCTCTCGTACGACACCGACGACGCCGGCCTGCGTGCGGCCTTCGAGGCCTACGGCCAGGTGACGTCGGCGCAAGTGATCGTGGACCGCGAGACCGGCCGGTCGCGGGGCTTCGGCTTCGTCGAGATGCCCTCCGAGCAGGAGGCTCTCGCGGCCATCGAGGCCCTCAACGGCCAGGAGCTCGACGGCCGGCGCCTGAACGTCCAGCGCGCCAGGGGCGGTGGCGGCGGACGCGCCTCGGGCGGAGGCCGCCGCGATACGCGACGCCGGTCCTGGTAACGCGCCCAGACCGTTCGCTCCCGCCTCGCTTCGCTCCCGGCTCTTTCATCCGGCGACCGAGGGTTTGAAGACGGGAGCAGTGCGCCCCGATGGGACAACGAACGCCGGAGGAGAAACATGCCTCTTGCCGACCAACTCAACTTCGACGA
>CAYYCI010000514.1:0-3544 GCA_964470215.1 uncultured Planctomycetota bacterium | reverse complement strand
TCGTCCATCCTCAGACCGAGGACTACTGGGGCAACGTCAACCCGGTGGGCTACCGGGGGGTTTACGACGAGGCCAAGCGGTTCGCCGAGGCGTTGACCATGGCCTACCACCGCACCCACGGCCTCGACACGCGCATAGTCCGCATCTTCAACACCTATGGCCCCCGGATGCGGACCGACGACGGGCGCGTCCTGCCCAACTTCTTCCGCCAGGCCCTCACTGGCCAGGACCTCACGGTCTATGGCGATGGCTCCCAGACGCGCAGTTTCTGCTATGTGGACGACCTGATCGAGGGGATTTGCCTCCTCCTCGAGAGCGAGGAGCACATGCCCGTGAACCTCGGCAACCCGGAGGAGATCACCATCCGGCAACTTGCCGAGGAGATAATCGCCCTGACGGGCAGCAAGAGTTCGATCCGCTACGTTCCGTTCCCCGAGCGCTACGCCGACGACCCTAAGACGCGGCGTCCCGACATCACGAAGGCCCGGCGCCTTCTGGGCTGGGAGCCGCGCGTGAGCCGCTCGGAGGGCCTCCGGCGTACTCTCGACTACTTCCGCGAGGCCCTCGCGGCCCAAGCCGGGGCGCAGCCATGAGCGCCGAGACCACCAAGGCCATCGAGGACCCCCTCCTGCGCCGCGTCGTCTGCGGCTGCGAGATAATCGCGCTCGTGAGCCAGGGAGGGATGGGGCGCCTCTACCAGGCAAGGCAACTTTCCCTCGACCGCACGGTGGCCGTCAAGGTCCTCTCGCCGGAGTTGGTCGCCAACCACGAGTTCCTTGCGCGCTTCCGTCGCGAGGCCAAGGCCCTCGCGAACCTCGTCCACCCAAACATCGTCGCCGTCCACGACTTCGGCCACGAGGGCGAGGTCCACGCCATCGTCATGGAGTATGTCGAGGGGGAGAGCGTGGCCGACATCCTGGCCCGCACCAACATCGTCCCGCCCCTGCGGGCGGTCAACATCATTCGCCAGGTGGCCGAGGGCCTCGAGTGTGCCCACCAGCGCGGCATCATCCACTGCGACCTCAAGCCCGAGAACATCCTCATCACCCCGGACGGGGTGGCCAAGGTCGTGGATTTCGGCCTGGCCAAGAGCCTGCGCGGCAACGCCTCGAGGGTCACCCAGGAAGGAACCATCCTGGGAACACCCACCTACATGAGCCCCGAACAATGCGAGGGCGCCCCGCTCGATGGGCGCAGCGACATCTACTCCCTCGGGGCCACCTTCTACCGCATGGTCGCCGGCCGCGACGCCTTCGAGGGCGAGAACGCATTCGCCATCATGCTCAAGCACCAGAAGGAGCCGCCTCCTGACCCCAGGCAGTTCAATGGCGACCTGCCCCGCGAGGTGGCCCGGGTGATTCTGCGAATGATGGAGAAGGACCCGGCCCGCCGCTACCAGAGCGCCAGCGAGGTGGTCGGGGCGCTGCGAGCCATCGAGGAAGGGGTCGAGCCCAGGACCAAGGTCACCGAGGAGGTCGAACACCCCCGGCGCGAGTTCGTCATCGCCCGCGAGGCGGTCGAGGCCGGCCTCCTCTCGCCCGAACAACTCCGCAAGTTCATCGCCCGGCGGGAACACTCCGGGAGACTCGACACCGACATCCCCTCGCGCCTCGTCCAAGAGGGCCTGCTGACCCCCGAACAAGTCGAGGAACTGGCCCGGCGGGCGCGCGCCCGCGAGGAAGCCGGCGCCAGCGAGCAGTTCGCCGAACTGGTTGTCCAGGCCGGCATGGCCACCCGCGAGCAGGTCGAGGCGTGCCTCGAGCGCCAGCGCCGCACCGCCGAGACCAAACTCAGCCGCGTCATGGTCGAGGAGGGAGTGTTGGAGACCCGCCAGGTCGTCCAACTCCTCATGCGCCAACTCAAGAAGGCCCAGGAGCGCGAGGACGCCGAACTCCTCGAGGTCCTTCGGCGGGACAACGTCGTTAGCGAGGCCGACCTGGAGCGGTGCATCCGCGAGCAGCGCCGCCAGGAGGCCGCTGGCCATCCGAGGGTGCTCCGGCAGATGATCGTCGAACTGGGCATTCTGCCCCCCGCGCGACTGCGCGTCCTCCTGCGCAGGAGAATCTACGAGGACCTCGAGACCTACCTGGTCGAGCGCAAGCGCGCCGAACTTGCCACGACGGGTCCCATCCTGCCCGACGAGGAGGAGTTGAAACTCGACAACGCCCGGCCTTGTCTCCACTGTGGACAGCCGGTGCCGAAGGGCTCGGCCAGGTGTCCGGCGTGCCAACACCCCGTGCCGAGGCGTGCTCCCGCGAAGGTTCGGCCCGGGCGCGTGGCTGAAGGCCCCGCTCCCGCGCCGCCACAGGCGGGCCCGGGAGCCAAGGCCCAGTGGGAAATCCGCCTCCCCGACGGCCGACCCTCGCGCCCCCTGACCTTCGCCGCGCTGGTCCGGCTGGCCCGCGAGAAACGTCTCAAGCCCCGCACCGTGCTGCGCGGGCCGCTCACCCGGGGCATCTGGCGCCAGGCCCGCCACACCCCGCGCCTCTGTCGCCTCTTCGCGACCTGCCACTACTGCGAGGCTCGCTTGCCTGCGAACGCGCGGGCCTGTCCCGAATGTGGCACCGACCCCGACCGTCCGCCTGAGGCCTGAGGGCCGCAGGCTCAGGACGAACTCCGGGCGAGGTCCTGCTTCTGGAAGAGATTGCGATAGGTCGGACTGGCGGCGAGGAGCTCCTCGTGGGTGCCGACGCGTTCGATCCGGCCGTTCGACATAGCGACGATGCGGTCGGCGAAGGCCAGCGAGGTGAAGCGGTGGGCGATGAGGATCACGGTCCGGCCCTCGGCGTAGGAGGCCAGTTGGCGGACGATGCGGTCCTCGGCGTCAGCGTCCATCGCCGACGTTGCCTCGTCGAGAACGAGGACGCGAGGGTTGCGGACGAGCGCTCTTGCGAGCGCGATGCGCTGGCGCTCGCCCCCGGAGAGTTTCGCCCCGCCCTCGCCGACCAGCGTCTCGTAGCCCTGGGGGAGGGCCATGATCACCTCGTGTGCCAGCGCCGCCCTGGCCGCCGCCTCGACCTCCTCGTCGCTGTAGCGGGTGTCCCCGAACGCGATGTTGTGGCGCACCGTGTCGTTGAAGAGAACCACCTTCTGGGGAACGTAGGCGATCTGGCGCCGTAGCGACGAGAGGGTCACGTCCCGGAGGTCGGTCTCGTCAATGCGTATCGAGCCGCTCGTGGGGTCGTAGAAGCGCAGGAGGAGTTTGGCGACGGTGGATTTCCCCGAGCCATTCTCACCAATGATGGCCACGATCTCGCCAGCACGGATGGTCAGGTCGAAGTCCTCGAGGGCCAGCCGCGGCGGCTCGTAGCCGAACGAGACCCCCTCGAAGCGAATCTCGCTGCTCATGGGCGGCAGCACCTTGGCGTTCGGCTTCTCCTCGACATCGCTCGGGGTGTCCATCAGCGCGAACACACGGTCGGCCGCCGCCCGCGAGCGCTGGACCTCGTTGTTTATGTCTCGAAGTTTCTCGAGGGCCTGATAGGTTTGTCGGACGGCGTAGAAGAAACTGGCCAGCATGCTCATCGGCAGCGCCTCGTAGAGC
>CAYYCI010000513.1:0-3556 GCA_964470215.1 uncultured Planctomycetota bacterium | reverse complement strand
GGCCGTTGACCCCGAGGTTGGCGTAGTTCTGGGATATCTGGTAGTTCTTCGGCAGGTCGGGGTAGTAGTAGTTCTTGCGGTCGAAGACGGTGTGGCGGTTTATCTGGCAGTCGAGGGCGAGCGCGGTCTTGAGAGCGAACTCGAAGGCCTTGCGGTTCAGCACGGGCAGGACGCCCGGCTGGCCGGTGCACACTGGACAGGTCTGGGTATTCGGCGGCGCGCCGAAGCGCGTGCTGCACCCACAGAAGAGTTTCGTCTCCGTGGCCAGTTGTGCGTGGGTCTCGAGGCCGATGACTATCTCGAGCTCAGGCGTCATGGCGGTCTTTGGTCAGAGTTCGGGTTTCCTCGGTCCAAGGTCGGTCGCGCGCTCGATGGCGCGAGCCAGTTGCAGCAGGCCGAGTTCGTCGAAAGGCCGGCCCATCAGTTGCACCCCGATGGGCAGGCCGCCCGTGGTGAATCCACAAGGGATGCTTATCCCCGGGATTCCGGCCAGGTTTGCCGAGATGGTGAAGACGTCGGCCATGTACATCTGGAGCGGGTCGGCGGTCTTCTCGCCGATGCGGAACGCCGGTGTCGGGGCGACCGGCGCGGCGATCGCGTCGGCCTTCTCGAACGCTTCCTGGAAGTCGCGCTGGATGAGGGTGCGGACGCGCGCGGCCTTCAAGTAGTAGGCATCGTAGTAGCCGGCGCTGAGAGCGTAGGTGCCGAGGATGACCCGGCGCTTGACCTCGGCCCCGAAGCCCTCCTCGCGGGTTCGCGAGTACATCTCGACCATGTCGACCTTCTCGGCGGTCCGATGGCCGTAGTGCACCCCGTCGTAGCGGGCGAGGTTGGAACTGGCCTCGGCGGTGGCGATGATGTAGTAGGCCGCGACGGCGTATGAGGAGAGGCGGCCGTCCTCGATGTCTATGCGGCTGTGGGGCAGAGACACCTCGACCACCTCGGCTCCCTGGTCCGCGAGCGCCTGGCAGGCGGCTCGGACCGCCGCCTCGACCTCGGGGTCGAGGCCCTCGATGAAGAACTCGCGCGGCACCCCCACCCGCCGCCCCGCGACATCCGTCTCGAGTTGCGCCAGATAGTCGGGGACCGGTTCGGGGGCGGCGGTGGAGTCGCGGGGGTCGTGGCCGGCGATGACGCTCAGGACCAGCGCGGCGTCGGCAACATCCGTGGCCAGCGGGCCGATCTGGTCGAGCGAGGAGGCGTAGGCCACGAGGCCGTAGCGCGAGACGCGCCCGTAGGTGGGCTTCAGCCCGACCACCCCACAGAAGGCCGCCGGCTGGCGAATGGAGCCGCCGGTGTCCGAGCCTATCGCGACGGGGGCCTCGCCGGCCGCCACGGCCACCGCCGAGCCCCCGCTCGAGCCGCCAGGGACGCGCTCGGTGTCCCACGGGTTTCGCGTCAGGGCGAAGGCCGAGTTCTCGGTCGAGGAGCCCATGGCGAACTCGTCGAGGTTCGTCTTCCCGACTATGACGGCGCCAGCCGCCCGCAGCCGCTCGACGACCGTCGCGTCGTAGGGCGGGCGGTAGTTGGCCAGGATGCGCGAGGCGCAGGTCGTCGGGAAGCCGCGGGTGCAGATGTTGTCCTTGACGGCGACGGGGACTCCGTGGAGCGGCCCTGGCTCCTCGCCGCGGGCGAGTGCGGAGTCGAGTTCCCTGGCTCGTGCGAGCGCGCCCTCGCTGTCAATGGAGATGAACGCCTTGAGGCGCTCCTCGACCGCCTCGACGCGTTCGAGGAAGGCGCGGGTGGCCTCTTCGGCGCTCAGTTCGCCACCGAGGATGCTCTGGCGAAGTTCCCGGGCGGTCATCTCGTGTGGTTGCAAGGCGCCGGTCCCTCAGACTTTCGCCATCTCGGCAAAGACCTCGCGAGCCGCCTCGACGGTCCTCTCGATGTCCTCATCGGTGTGTGCCGCCGAGACAAACGCCGTCTCGAACTGCGACGGGGCGAGATAAACGCCCCGCTCAAGCATCCCGTGGAAGAACGCCGCATAGCGGGCGGTCTCGGAGCGCTTGACGTCGGCGTAGTTGACCACCGGCCCCTCACAGAAGAACCCGCAGAACATCGAGGCGACCCTCGTTCCGTGGCGTGTGACGCCCGCCTCGGCAGCGGCCTCCGCGAGGCCCTCGGAGAGCCTCTGGCAGAGCGCGTCAACGCGCGGGTAGATGTCGCCCCGCTCGAGCCGTTCGAGGGTAGCGATGCCTGCGGCCACGGCCAGCGGGTTGCCCGAGAGGGTTCCGGCTTGATATGTCGCGCCTGCGGGCGAGATGTGGTCCATTATCTCTGCCCGGCCACCATAGGCGCCGACTGGCAGTCCTCCGCCGATTATCTTGCCCAGGGTGGTCATGTCGGGGGTTATGTCGTAGAGGGCCTGTGCCCCGCCATAGGCGACGCGGAAGCCGGTGATCACTTCGTCGAAGATGAGGAGGATGCCGTGGCGGGTGGTAAGTTCGCGCAGGGCCTCGAGGAATCCGGGTCGGGGCGGCACGAGGCCCATGTTCCCGGCGATCGGCTCGACGATCACCGCGGCGGTCTCGCCCCCGCGAGCCTCGCAAAGTTCGCGGAAGGCGTCGGGGTCGTTATAGGGTAAGACGATGGTGTGGCGGGCGTAGTCGGCCGGGACTCCCGGCGAGGAGGGCACCCCGAACGTCGCGGCCCCCGAGCCTGCGGCCACCAGCAAGCCGTCGGCGTGGCCGTGGTAGCAGCCCTCGAACTTGACGATGGCGTCGCGCCCCGTGAACGCGCGCGCCAGGCGGATGGCGCTCATCGTGGCCTCGGTCCCCGAGTTGACGAGGCGGACCTTTTCTATCGAGGGCACGGCCTCGACGATCAGTTCGGCCAGGCGGGTTTCGCCCTCCGTCGGCGCGCCGAAACTCGATCCCCGCTCTGCCGCCGCCTGAACCGCCGCCACGACCTCCGGGGCCGCGTGGCCCAGGATGAGCGGACCCCAGGAGGCCAGGTAGTCAATGTAGGTGTTGCCATCAATGTCGGTGATGTGGCTGCCTTTCCCGGAGGCGACGAAGACGGGGGTTCCTCCAACGGCCCCGAACGCGCGGACGGGACTATTGACGCCACCGGGTATAACCCTCAGTGCCTTCTCGAAGGCGCGCTGAGAGTTGGCTCGCTCCATCGATCGGCCCCTTCGCCTTGCTCGTGGAAGGCCGGCCCCTTCTCGCCGGCGAATCTTACGAACCGGGATGGCCGAAGTCAAACACCGGACGATGGCCCCCGGTGGTGGACGTCGAAGGGGTCGGTCAGCCGTCGCTGGAAGACGGCTAGTGCGCGGCGTTCGTGCGCCGCGTCCAGGTCTTGTAGGCGGGGCGTCCCGCCCCGTGTCGGGCACAGGCTAGAAACCCTGAGACTATGAAGGAAACAGGCGCGCTGCCATTGGGGGTTTCCCCATAGATGTGCCACCAACCTTGGGAGGCGCGCCGCGGGGTGTGCTCAGACGGTCTCCCACTGGCGGAGCCACGCGTAGTCGGGGGTGATGTTGGCGTAGAAGTTCTCGGTGCACTGGCGCAGGGCTTCGCTATCCTGGGGCGTGGTGGGCTTTTCGCGCTCG
>CAYYCI010000512.1:0-3563 GCA_964470215.1 uncultured Planctomycetota bacterium | reverse complement strand
CCGCTGGCCGAGGGCGACATGTCCGTCACAGGCTGGCAGATCATGGCACTCAAGTCCGCCGTCCTGGCCAAACTCGAGGTCCCCCGCGCAGCAATCGAACACTCCCACACGTTCCTGAAGAACACCCTCCGCGACTACGGCACCAGCGCCTACCTGGCGGGAAGACAGGAGAGCGGCTCGCTGGCAATGACATCCGTCGGGATGGCTTGTCGCTGTTTCCTCAACGAACTGGGCTGCTACAACGACGAAATCCTCCGCACCGCCGACTACCTCCTCTCGCGCGAGGCCCCCGACGGGAAACTCGCCCCCGGCGGCGCCACCGGACAACTCGTCAAGGACCTCTACTACACCTACTATTCCTCGCTGGCCATGTGCCAGGTCAGGGGCGAGTACTGGCGCGAATGGCAAAAGTTGTATTACACCCCGCTCGTGGAGGCGCAGGTCCACCAGGAGCGCGACGCCAGGGGCCGTTTCGTCAAGGGCAGTTGGGACCCCCAGAACCACCGCTGGGCCAAGCGGGGCGGACGCGTCTACACCACCGCGATGGCCGTCCTGGCCCTCGAGACCCCCTATCGCTTCATCTCGCTCTACCGCGTGAGCCGTTGACAGCCGCGCGCGCCTCGACTACAATTACAACACAAGCCGAGACCCCCCCGGCATAACACGGAGGGCCACGGGCATGCCAATTCGCGGACGCCGCAGCCGCCGTTTCATCGTCGAGGACGCCACGGTCGAGTACCGCAAACACGCCGCTTTGCCCTTCCTGGGTGGCGCGCCCAAGGTCTCCCCCCTGGTCAACCTCTCGGTCGGCGGCCTACAGTTCGTCAGCGACGACTTCTTCGAGAAGGGCCAGCGCCTGGACCTGAAGGTCATGGTCCCCAGCGCGTTCCGGGCGCTGAGCATTCGCGGCGAGGTCGTCTGGGCCAGGCGCATCATGGACCGCGACTCCTACCGCACCGGCGTCCGCTTCGCCGAGCCGAGCGCCGAGGACGTCTCTCTTCTGCGCTCCCTCGAGGAGCGCTACTGGTCGATCTCCGAGGAGCGCAAGCGCCACCTCGAGGAACTCATCGCCCAGCGCTACCCCCTCCGCCGCGAGCGCGCCGAGGCCCCCGCTGTGCCCGAACCCGAGCCGGCTTCCGCTCCCGAAGAGGTTGCCGAGGAAGCCCCCGCACCGGTGGCCGAAGAACCAGCACCGGTCGAAGAAAAACCACCCGAGGCCCCGCAGCCGGCGCGCATCCCCGTCTACGACCTCATCACCGGCATCGAGCCGAGGCCCAACGCCCCGCCAGCACTCCTCGGAGTCCAGAAATACGAGGTCGTCCTTCCAGGGACCACCGACCCCGATTGCTTCGCCCTGGAACTCCACGACAACACCATGCAGCACTCCGGCGCCCCCAGTTTCGGTCGCGGCGACATCGTGGTCTTCTCCTCGAACGTCCCGGCCCGAAGCGGCGACCTGGCGTTTGTGGTCACCCGCGACGGGGGGCTCTTCCGCCAGGTCTTCTTCGATGCGAACAACATGGTCCGCCTCCGCCCCCTGAACAGTTGGCACCCCGAGCAACGCTACCCCCGCAGCGAGGTCCAGGGCCTCTGGCGCCTCCTCGGCCGATACCAGAACTTCGCCGAGAAGTAAGACCCCCGGCCCGATGAGCATTCCCCCCGCCCTCCCCACTGCCCGCGGCTGTCGCCTGCCGTGGCCGGTCGCCCTTGCGGCGCTCGTCGGTTTCCTGGGCGCAGGGTGTGTGCGGGAACCTGCAACCAGAGAGGCGGCGAGGCGGCTGGTCGAGCGCGCCGATGCCCTCCGCCAGGCCGCCGACGCCCACCAGGCACGCCAACTCTATCGGGAAGCCCTCTCGAAGGCCCCCGGCCTCCCCGAAGCCCACAGCGGCCTCGGCCTCCTCGACTACGAGCGGGGCGACCCCCCGGCGGCAATCGCCCATTTTCGCGCCGCCTGCGCCCACGGCGGCGACGCCACCGACTGGAACAACCTCGCCGCCGCTTGCGCCGCCGCGGGTCGTTTCCCCGACGCACTCGCCGCATACCGCAAGGCCATTCGCACCGACCCCCTCGACCCCGCTGCTTACCTCAACCTCACCGTCCTCTACCGCGAGACCGGCCACCCAGCCCGAGCGCTCGACCTCGCTCGCCTGGTCGCAAGGCTCTTTCCCGACAATCCGCGGGCGAGGCTGAACCTCGCCACCGCCCTCGCCATCAACGGCAAGACCGCCGAGGCCGAGCCGCTCCTCCGGGAACTCCTCGATGAACCAAAGGTGGCGGCAGCCGCAGGGCGAGCGCTCGCCTGGCTCGCGCGAGCCCAGGGCCGACACGACCAGGCCGTGGCCCTCCTTCGCCGATCGCTCGCCCGGGAGACGGGGGACGCCGCCGAGTGGTTCGAACTGGCCGCATCGCTCCTGGCCACAGGAAAACCCCACGAAGCCGAGGAGGCTGCAAGGCGCGGCCTCGACCTCGACCCCGACTCCCTCGACGGCCTGGTCTGCCTGGCGGCAGCCCGCCTCGAGGTCGGGCGCAACGACGAGGCCATCGCTCTCCTCCGGCGGGTCGTCCGACGCGCCCCGCTGCGCCTCGACGCCAGGGCACTCCTGGGCGACGCCTTCATCGCGAAAGGCCAGGTCGAGAAGGCCGTCGAACTCCACCGCCAGAGCGTCCGCCTCAACCTCCGCAGCCCCACGGCCCGGCGTCTCCTCGGCGACGCGCTCATGCTCGCCGGGGACTTCGGAGAGGCCGCGCGCGCATACAAGCGGGCAATCGAACTGGGCGACACGTCGGCGACAGTCCGCGGGCGGCTCGTGGACGCCTACGCTCATCACGGCGACATGGCCCTCGCCCTGGGCGAGCTGGCCGAGGCCGCCAAACTCTTCCCGAACGACCCGCAGGTGTGCCTCCGGCTGGGCGCCTTCCACGCCAGCCGCCGCGACGAGGACGGCGCCCGGCGGAACTTCCAGAAAGCACTCCGCCTCGCCCCCGACGACCCACACGTCCACCTCGCCGTCGGCCTCTGGCACTACAGCCTCCAGCGTTTCTACCGCGCGGCGGAACACTTGCGGCGGGCCGTTGCCCTCGACCCCCAGTTGGCCGCAGCCCACCTCGGCCTGGGCAGGGCTCTGGAGGCCCTCGCGCGCCACGAGGAGGCCGCCGCCCAGTTGCGCAAGGCGGCCGCCCTCGACCCCAAGAATCCCGAACCGTGGTTCGCCCTCGCCGGGTGTGAATTGGCGCGGGGGCGCATCGAGGCCGCCCGCGAGGCCCTCGAGCGAGCCAGGCCCATCGCCTGGCGGACGCGCCTGGAGACCATCCGCGACCTCGAGCGTCGCATCGCCGAGGCCGAGAAAGGCCGCCAGCGCTGAACGCGGCTTCCCCGAGCGCCCCGGCCTCCCGCCCCGCGACCCTCACCCTGGACGGGGGCGGCGCGGGCCGAGACGGCTCATGGGCGCACCGCGGGCCGAGACGGCCCGCCTACAATCGGTGACCTATGTGGCGGCGCATGTAGGCAGGGCGTCCCGCCCCGCGTGTTCTAACCGCGGATGAACGCTGAAGATAAACCCGCC
>CAYYCI010000511.1:0-3574 GCA_964470215.1 uncultured Planctomycetota bacterium | reverse complement strand
GCCCCGGTCACGCGAAGTTCCGTTCTGGCTTGTAGGCGGGCCGTCTCGGCCCGCGGGCCCGCGCTCGGAAGCCGTAACCCCGCCGGGTACATTTATCGGCGGGTCAGTTTTGAGGTTCGAGTCTCTCGAGCCCCCCCATGAACGGCCGGAGTGGCTCGGGGATCACGACGCTGCCGTCGGCTTGTTGATAGACCTCGAGGAGGGTGAGGACGAGTCGGGCGAGGGCCACTCCTGAGCCGTTGAGTGTGTGGACGAATCGGGGCTTCTGCCCCTTGTCCTTGAAGCGGATGTTGGCGCGGCGGGCCTGGAAGTCCTCGAAGTTGCTGCACGAGGAGACCTCGAGCCAGCGCTGGACCCCTGGTGCCCAGATTTCCAGGTCGTAGCACTTGGCGCCGGCGAAACTCAGGTCGCCCCCGCAGAGCTCCACGACCCGATACTCCAGGCCGAGCCGCTGGAGGACATCCTCGGCGTCGCGCAGGAGGCTCTCGAGTTCGTCGTAGGAGGTCTCGGGCCGCACGAACTTGACGAGTTCGACCTTGTCGAACTGATGGACGCGGATGAGGCCACGGGTCTCCTTCCCATAGGAGCCGGCCTCGCGGCGGAAACAGGGGGTGTAGGCGGTGTAGTAGAGCGGCAGGAGCGAGGCGTCGAGGATTTCGTCGCGGTGGATATTCGTCACGGGGACCTCGGCCGTCGGGATGAGGAACAGGTCGTCCTGCTCACACAGGTACATGTCCTCTTCCATCTTGGGCAGTTGCCCGGTGCCGGTCATGCATGGCCTGGTGACGAGCGCGGGGGGCCAGACCTCGGTGTAGCCGTGTTCGGTGGTGTGGAGCTCGAGCATGAAGTTGATCAGGGCGCGTTCCAGTCTCGCTCCCGCGCCGGTGAAGAGTGCGAAGCCGGTTCCGGCGAGTTTCGCCGCCCGCTCGAAATCAATCACCCCGAGGCTCTTTGCGAGGTCCCAGTGTGGCTTGGGCTCGAAGTCGAACTCGCGCCGCTGGCCCCAGGTGCGGCGAACCACGTTGTCCTCCGGCCCGGTTCCTTTCGGCGCGCTCTCGGCGGGGCAGTTGGGCACCCAGATCAAGAGTTCCTCGAGCCTCTCCTCGACCCCCTTGAGTTCGGCCTCGATGGACTTGATCCTCTCGGAGAGTTGGCGGAGGAGTTCGAAGGTCTCGGTGAGGTCTTCGCCAGCCTTCTTCTTCGGGCCGATTGACCTCGAGGCCGCGTTGTGTTCGCTGCGAAGTTCTTCGACGGTGTGGAGGAGTTGGCGACGCTGCGCGTCCAGGCGCAGTATCTCGTCAACGTCCACTTCCACCTTCTTGAGCCGCGCCGCCTCCTTCACCCTCTCGGGGTTCGAGCGGATGAACTCCAACGACAGCATCAGGCGTTCTCCTCGTGGCCCCGCCGGGCCTTGAACCACTCGACGGTCCTGCGCAGGCCGTCCTCGAACGAGACCTTCGGCTCGTAGCCGAGCGTCCGGCGGGCCGCGGTGATGTCGGCCTGGGAGTGTTTCACGTCGCCCGGTCGCTCGGCTTCGTAGATCGGCTGGAGGTCGGTGCCGAGGATGTCGTTGAGCAACTCGACCAGTTGATTGAGCGTGTAGCGCCCGCCGCAGGCGACATTGAAGGTCCCTCCCACGGCGCCCGGGGCCTCGCAGGCCAACAGGTTCGCCTCCACGCAGTCGGCAACGTAGGTGAAGTCCCGGGACTGCTCGCCGTCGCCGAAAATCACCGGCGGCTTCCCGTCGAGCATCCGAGTGATGAAGCGGGGGATGACCGCCGCGTACTGCGACTGCGGGTCCTGGCGCGGGCCGAAGATGTTGAAGTATCTCAGGCAGACCGTCTCGAGGCCGTAGCAGGCCGTGAACGCCTTGCAGTAGTATTCACAGGCCACCTTCGAGGCCGCGTAGGGCGAGAGCGGCATCGGCGGCATGGTCTCGACTTTCGGCAACGTCGGCTGATCCCCGTAGGCCGAGGAGGAAGCGGCAAAGACCACCCGCTTCACCCCGGCATCGCGAGCCGCGACCAGGAGGTTCAGCGTCCCATCCACATTTGCCCGGTTCGTCGAGAGCGGATCGTCCACCGAGCGAGGGACCGAGGCCAGCGCGCCCTGATGCAACACGAAGTCAACCGCCTCGACCGCCTCGCGCACCACCGCGTCCGCAACGCTCCCCTCGATCAGGGTCACTTTGTTGACGAATCCCTCGAGGTTCTCGCGCTTGCCGGTCGAAAAGTCGTCGAGGACGACCACCTGCTCGCCGCGCTCGACGAGGGTCTCGACGATGTTCGAGCCGATGAAACCCGCTCCGCCAGTGACGAGATAGCGCGCCAAGCGTGTCTCTCCTCTAGCGTCTCCCTTTCCCGACGTGGCGTCATTATAGTGGCTTGTGCATGGAGGCGCAAACCGCTACTCATGGGCCAAATGAGCCTCGAGTCCGTTTTCTTCGACCCCGTGGGCACCCTCACCACCCCGCGGCCCTCTGTGGGTGCCTTTTACGCCCGTGTGGCATCGCGCCTCGGCATCGCCGCCGACCCGAGCGCCCTCCAGTGCGGATTCGCCGTCGCCTGGCGCGAACGTGCGCACGCGCCCTTCGGCCCGCTGCCAGACTATCTGACCGACGACCGGCGCGAAAAGGACTGGTGGCGCCAGACCGTGGCCCTCACCTTCCGCTCGAGGGGGGAGGTTCAGGGTTTCTTGAGCAGGACGATTTCGCCTTCGGCGAGGCCCTCGAGGATTTCAGTCTTCTTCTCCCCCCTCTTGCCCGTCTTGACCAGCCTCTTTTGAGGCTTGCCGTCCTTGTCCTTCACCCAGACGAAGGTCCTGTCCTGGTCATCGGTGTGGATGGCCTCGTTTGGGACAGTGATGGCCTTCTCGGCGAGGTAAGAGCGCACCTTTAGCGAGCAGTTCATCCCCGGCATCAGGCGCGAGCCTTTGGGGAGGTCAACCGAGAAGGTGGCGTCGAAAGTTCCCTCGCCGACGGGGACGGCCGACAGGCTCTCGAGCGATGCCTGGAGTTTCTGGCCTGGGAAGGCCACAGGCACGACCGCGGCTTTCATCCCGGCCGCGAGGCGATGGAGCTGGGCCTCCGGGACGCTGGCGCGGACGAAAAGCGGCCGCGGCGCGACGATGGTCATGACGACGGCGTTTGGCTGGATGACGGCGCCCGGGAGGAGTTGTCCTGAGAGTTTGGGCCACTTTCCCCGGGTGCACGGCCCGTAGTAAACGATGCCATCGAATGGTGCGGAGACGACGAATGCCTTTCGGTCGGCCTTGAGTTTTTGGAGTTTCTCGCGAGCCTTCTGGCGCGAGCGGCGGAGGCCCTCGACTTCCAGCCGTTTCTTCCGGAGGTTCTCGGGGATGGTGGTCTTGGCCTGTGCTGCGGAGAGACGCTGGCGGGTGAGGTTCTCGCGGACGGAGACGTCCTTTCTGGGGATTTCGACTTTCAGGGCCTTTTCCGCGTTGGCCTTCTCGACCTCGAGGGCGAACTCGGCCCGCTCGACCGTGTCGCGTTGGCGCTTGAGGACTATCTCCTCGGTCTCCTCGGTCAGGTCGTCGGCCTCGTACATCTTCTCGA
>CAYYCI010000510.1:0-3575 GCA_964470215.1 uncultured Planctomycetota bacterium | reverse complement strand
ACTGCCTGGCGAAAAGCCTTCGCCGACGAGAAACTCCCCTTCTGCATCATCTCCCTGTGCACGGCGGGGGCGCCACAGACGAGCGAGAACTTCCTCGTGCCGATGTACGACGTCGGGCCGCTGATCCGAGAGGCGCAGTACAAGACCTTCGTGGACTTCCGCAGGGCCGGGGACAAGACCATCGGCTTCGTCAGCACCTACGACCTGCGCAAGAGTTGGTACCACCCGCAGATCAAGACCCCGGCAGGCGAACGAGCGGCTAAATGGGCGCTGGCGACCCACTACGGCCTCCTGCGGGGCGACGACTACTGGCTGCCGCCGGAGATCACCGACGTGAAGGTCGCCGAGGGGAGAATCGTGCTGACGCTCAGCACACAGGTGAAGACGAAGGACGACAGCGCCGGTCGGCTCCTGGGCTTCGCCATCGCTGGCGCCGACCGCCGCTTCTACCCTGCCGAGGTCAACTACTACACCGACGGCAAGCGGGACCGTCGCGGCCGCCCGCAATACAAGCGCAACATGCTCGTCCTCACCAGTCCGTTCGTCCCCGAGCCGAAACATTACCGCTATGCGTGGGCGCGCAACCCGATGGGCAACATCGTCAATGGGCGAGGCGTCCCGCTGGCGACCCAGCGGAGCGACGACTGGATCCTCGAAGAGACCCCCATCAAGCTCCCCACCCCGAAGGGCATGGACGCCAGATCGGCACGCCGGTGGCTCTCCGGCCGCCTGCGAAAGGAGCTGGCCCTGGACGACGTGGCGCGCCGCATCCGCGAGGCCGAGGCCACGATCGCGAAACTGAAGGACCAGTTCGCCAAAGAAAAGGCCGCCTGGGAGAAGCAAAAGGCCGCTGAGGCCGAAAGGGCAAAGGCCAAATAGGCCCCCGCGACCAGGGCTATCTCCTGTGGGCCGGCTGTCGAAGCAGACGCTCAGGAGACCACGGGCGACCACCAAGGCCACGTTTTGCCACTGGCCCAATCTTGGAAAGTTTGGGCAGGTAAGGTGGGAAGCGAGCGCGCCGTTGGTCGCGATCTGCGCGAGGCGGCGCCGCGCCCGGAAAAAAATGTTGACGGACCAATCCCGGGAGAATATACTAACGTCTGGAGGGGTCGGCCCGATGGGTCACCTCACCGGCGTGGTGGCTGCGCCGGTTCCCCCGGAAGCGCGATAAGCGAAACCAAGGCAACAGCGGGCGGCCGATGCAGGAGGCGAGTCCGTGGACAGAGAGAGCGCGCAGCATTGTGGTTCCAGCGATTCCACCAAACGTCTCAGGCAGCGGCTCGCCGAAGAGGTCGAACGGTCGCATCGCGAGGGGGTCCCGCTCGCGCTTGTTTTCCTGGCCGTTGACGTTCCGGCGACCAGGCGTCCGGTTCCTGACCCGGTGACGGAAGCGCTGGCGCTGCTCTCGCGGACGTTCGTCGGCGAGGGCGAGGCGGTCGTGGCGCTGCCCGGCGGGCGCCTCGCAGTGGTGGCTAACTCTTCTGGCGAGGACGCCGCGCGGCTGGCGCGGAGGCTAGCCAGCGAACTCCAGAGTTTTCAGTTCACCTGTGCAGGGCGCGATCTGGACTTGCGGGTCCGGGCCGGCTTCGCCTGCCTGGGCGACGGGATGGGCCCAGGCGACCTCCTCGAGGCGGCGGAGCGGGCGTTGGGCGACGTGTCGCAGGCCGCAGCCCGAGGCTGACGCGCCGCTCAATCGGCAGCCTCCGCCTCGCGGTCCGCCTTCCGGCGGAATAGCACGTCGAGAACGAGTCCCACCACCAGAGTGGCCAGCAGCCATGCTAGCCCAAGGGTCAACAATGCCGGGGTCGGGTAGCCTTCGTACCGCGTGCTCAGTTCAGAGCGGACAGCCTGGTTGAGCATCAGGAGAAGCAGGGCGGGGATGACCAGTTTGATGTCCACGTCCAGCCAGTGTTCGTCGAGCCACACGACGACAATGCCGCCGAGGAGCAGGAACTGGACGAGCGAGGTCGCGATGGGCTGAGCGGGCTGGGTGCCCAGGCCGTACCAGGTGATGGCCAGCACGGCGGTGATGAGGATGCGCATCAGGATGCCCGTCCAGCCTCGCATGCGCATCCCCGCGGCATCGTCGAGGTGTGCTCGCAGCCGCCTGGGCGAGAAATACCACCCGACGATCAAACACTCCAACAGCGCCACGACGATCAGGCCGTAGCGATTGAGGAAGTGGTCGAGGATGTCGAGGGCGAAAAGCCCTGACCCCGTGCAGAAGAGCAGTCCGCCCAGGAACGCCAGGACGCAAAGGGCCGTGATCACGCTCTTGCGAGAGACCTCGAAGCGGTCGAGCGTGGCGGTCGAGAACGCCTCGACGATCGAGATCGAGGACGACAGCCCGGCCACCACCAGCGCCAGGAAGAAAAGCACCCCGAAAATCGCCCCGCCCGGGATGCTGTTGAGCACCACGGGGTAGGCCTTGAAGACGAGGCCAGGACCGGCGATCCCCAGATGCCTAGCCTTCAGGGCGGCCTCCAGGCCGGGGAGGTTGGTGGAGTGCATGTGTGCCAGGTAACCGAGTGTGGCAAAGACGGCGAAGCCGGCAAACACGCTGAAGAGGCAGTTCCCCACGCTCGTCAAGAAGGCATCCATTGGAATGTCGCTCTCGCGCGGCAGGTAACTCGCATACGCGATCATTATCCCGAAGCCCAGCGAGAGAGTGAAGAAAATCTGCCCGAACGCATCCGTCCACACCTTGCCGTCCCAGAGTTTCTTCCAGTCGGGGGTGAGGTAATGGCGTACGCCCTCGCTGGCGCCGGGGAACTTCGTCAGCGACCAGACCACCATCACCGCCACCAGCACAAGCAGCAGCGGCATGAAAATCTTGTTGGCCCGCTCGATCCCCTTCTTTATCCCGAAGAAGGTGATGAGCCAGTTGAGCGCCCAGACCACCGCCAGCGCCCCGACCACCTTCCAGTTCATCGCCCCGAAGACGAACCTCCCGGTCTCCTCGTCGTAGATCTTGCCGGTCGTCGCTATGAAGTTGCCGAAGAAGGCCACAGGGTCCTTGCCCCACGCCAGGTTGAACGAGGCCACGAGGTAGCACAAGCACCAGGCGATGACGACGGCGTAGTAGACCACGATGCCGAACATCACGAAGGTCACCGCCCACCATCCGATCCAGGAGAAGCGGGGGTGGATTTTGGCCAGGGCCTTCGGCGCGCCGCTTCGCGCCCAGTGCCCCAGGCCGAACTCGAGCATCATCAGCGGGATTCCCACCACGAAGAGCGCCACGAAATAGGGCACAAGGAATGCCCCGCCCCCGTGGCGGTAGCACATGTAGGGGAACCGCCAGATGTTTCCAAGGCCGATGGCCGAACCCATTGCGGCCATCACGAAGCCGAGTCGCGTGCCCCATTGTTCCCGCTCGTTCATACCATCCCTTTCGCTCGCGCCCTCCGGCCCGAAACGCCTAAAAGGGATAACATCCGCCGGAAACCTTGTCAAGGCGTGCCCGGATACTGTCTGCCCCCATCGGAGTGAACTCTCGCGGTCTCGACCAGGCCCGCTCCCCTCCCCTCTCTGCGATCTCTGCGCCGCTGCGGTGCGTTCCCCTCCTCGCCCCC
>CAYYCI010000509.1:0-3584 GCA_964470215.1 uncultured Planctomycetota bacterium | reverse complement strand
TATGTGGCGGAGTTCGTCGGCGAGCATCTCGCGGACGCGGCGTCGCAGGAGGCCGGTGCTCTTGGTCTGGCCCGGCCCGCCGCTTCGGACCCAATGGCGCACCTTCGCGGCGCATTCTCGCCCGATCTGGGAGAGCCGGAGGTGGTCGTTGTTCTCGGGATGGAACTGGGGGATGGGCAATTCCAGGACCTTCTTGCATATGTGGCGGGCGCCCCAAAGTCCCCGCGCTTGGAGGTCCGTGATCGCTTCGTCCACACAGGGGGCGTTCAGGACGGCAGCGAGGTAGTGTGCTTCGGCGTCTTCGCCTAATTCAACCTGGTAGGTCGTGTAGTCCGCCACGAATCCTTTCGGCCTGACGCCAAGGAAGGATGCCCTCCGCGCGTCCCTGGTGGCGACCACGCAGGCGCACAGGTGGGTGCCGGAGGTGCAGTAGAGGGTCCTGAAGCGTGCTCGCGGGGACTGGCTGGTGAGTTTGTGGCGGTAGTCGAGCCAGTCGAGGGCCGAGAGTTGGCGCTGGCGTGGGGTTCGTCGTCGCTTCCATTCCTCCTCGACCCGCTCGAGCCAGGCAAGGAGGGAGAACCAACTTTCGTGGAGGGCGGCGTCGGCGTCCAGGAGGCTGAAGCGTGGTCCGTTGGCCTCGACGGGGAGGACCACGGGGCTGAAGGTGGAGTAGCCGAAGGGGAGCATGTGTGCGGGCAGGAGGGTGACGTAGAAGAATTCGCGCTCGACTGCGCCGCGCAGGACGCAGTCTCTGTATCTGGGCTTGGCGAGCTTGCGCGCGAGTTCGCTGGTGGCCAGGGGTGGCCGGGCGGCGTCGAAGCCCAGGGGCGAGTCTTGGACTTCGACGAACCAGAAGGACCGCGGGACGATGGAGGCGCCTTGCTGGAATCGGTCGCGGTATGGGGAGGCGGCGAACGCCGCCCCCTGGGCTTCGCTGAGGAAGGACCTGCGGCCGGCGAGGCGGACGTGGAAGGTCGTGCGACGGACGGAGAGGGCCTGTTCGGCCTGGTCGAGGGGGCAGTTGCGCGTGGGCGTGGTGCCGGCGAGGACCTGGCCCGGGATTTCCTGGCTCGCTTTCTCGTCGGCGCCCTTGCGGGCGAAGGCCACGCAGGCGGAGATGTTGAAGATGGGTTGGACGGTCTCGAGGTCCCACAATTCTTCGAATGCGAGGGGTTGGCGGTGGGCGCCACGGCGGAGAGCATCGTGCTGGTCGGCGCTGAAGATGCTCTTGGGGAGGACGAATGCGATGGTGCCGCCCTTCTTCAGGTAGAGGTGGGCGCATCGGACGAAGAAGAGTGTCCCGAGCTCGAGATGGGTGACCAGATGAGCGCGGCCGGTGACCAGGCGGTAGGTCTGGCTGATGAGGGTCTTCAGGAAGTCGCGATATTCCGAGCGGTCGACGTAGCGGAAGGAGAGCCAGGGCGGGTTCCCGACGATGGCGTTGAATTTCTCGCGGAGGGCGAGCGGCTTGTAGATGTTCTTGAGGACGAAGGCCCAGATGGTGTCGCGGCCTTGTGCGATCAGGTTCCGGAAAGCCTGGGCCACGGTCAGCAGGGTCCAGGCGATTTCCTCGTCGGCCGCCAGGGCGGGGTGTTTCCTGCGCAGGAACTTCTCGAACTCGTCCCGCAACTGTGCGTTGGTGGCCTTCTTGCCGGCCCAGACGACGGCGAATTCCCTGGCCGCGTTCATGGCCTCGTCGTGTTGCGGGGGGTCGCTCATGAGGCGCCCGGCCAGGAAGACGGTCTCGCCATCAATCTCGGCGCGGAAGCACTCGACGCCGTTCAAGAGGGCCAGGTCCTCCTCGGGGGGCTGTATGCTGTTGGCCAGGTAGATAGGGATGCTGACCGGCGCTCTCCTCGTGCCGATCAGGTCGCCGAGGGCGAGGAGGTAATTGGCCTTGGCGACGATGCAGGCCAGTGGGTGCACGTCCATGCCGACGACCGCCGATTCGATGTGGCGGAGGGTGCGGGCGCTGTTGCCCAGGCGTTGCCGCTTCTCGCGGATGGCCATGTAGAGGAACGTGCCCGAGCCACAGGCGGGGTCGAGGAGCGAGGCCCTGGGGTTCTGGTCCAGGACCTTGCGGACGATGCGGTGGGCGAGCCAGTCGGGAGTGTAGTATTCGCCGAGGTCGTGGCGGGTGGCGGGGTCCACGAGGCCCTCGTAGAGGGCTTTGAGGACGTCCTCGCTGAGTTCGCGCAGGTTGTATGAGCGGAGCAGGTCGAGGAGCATACGGGCCACCCGCACCCCGGTCTCCCCGGCTTCCGGCCGCGCGAGCCAGGAGAAGAAGTCTTCTTCGAGGAAGTTCTCGACGGAGAGCCGTTGGCGGAAGTAGGTTCCGCGCAGGATGGCGAGGAGTTCCTGGTTGTCGGGGTGGTGATCGCTGTCGGTGAAGCGGCACCAGACCATCAGTTTGGCGAGGGAGGCGAGGTAGGAGTGGCGGATGAAGAGGCCCTCGTCGGCCACGTCCGAGCCATAGACGATCCTCAGGTACTTTCTCCAGGCGTCGTAGAGAACCGCGTAGTGGGGGTTCTGGCTGAGGTGTCGCCATTGGCGCGCGAGCGCCTCGGAGGCGTGCTGGAAGGCGCGGCTCCGCGGGCCGAAGTCCTTGACGATGTTCTCGCTCGTCGGTGCTAGCACCTGCTGCCGCAGCAGGTAGCGGTCGAGGAAGTAGAAGAACTCGCGCCACGGGACCTTCCCGGCATCGAGCTTCTCGACGAGGCGGAGCTCGAGGTCTCGGGGTTCGACGTCCTGGGCTTGCGGCTGCCGTGCCAGAGGGGCGTAGGCTCGGAACCGCAGCCCGTCGGTCGCCAGGCAAAGGAATGGCGTCCGCTGCTCTGGCGGTTCGTTCGACCAGGCGCAGGCGGTGTAGCGGCGGAGCTGTTCCTCGGCCTCGGCCAGGCGGCTCTGGGATGAGATGTCGCTCTCGAACTCGACGATCAGGTTGCCGGAGAACTGGTCCGCCCGGCCGCGGAGCATTCTGTCCTTGCCTTCGACCTTCAGGTATTTCTCGATGCCGTTGACGTATTGCTCGATGAAGCCCGGCTGGACGCCGAAGAGAGCGTTCAAGAGCGCCGTGAACCTGTGTGACCGGGCGGACTCGCCACGAATGCGCCGGACCTCCCTGGCGTATTCTTCTATGGCGATCTGCTTCGCCGCCTCTTGGAGGTCTGGCACGCGGGCGGCCTTCTCTGGAAGTTTCGAGCGCTTGCTCATCGCCCAGGTCTCCCGAGCCTGCGTGCGATCTCCAGCGCCGCGGCGATGCGGATGATCTTGACGTCCGAGAGGCCCTTGAACCTCAAGAACTCGTCGAGTGGACGGCCAGCGAGCCCGGCGAGCGAGCCATACTCGGCCAGGATCTCCCCGGCGATGTCCAGCGCACTCCGGCCGGGGATGCCTGTCGAGATGAGGACGGCAAGGAGTTCAGCCTCGGAGAGCGCCGCCGGCCCCTCGTCACGGAGTTTGCCTCCGGGGTGGCTTGTCGCCTCCCCCGGGCCTCGGGCCTGGGGTGAGTTGCCCATCTCGCGCCTCCGCCGACCGCGGCGGCGAACATTCTACTTCGATCCGCTGCCGCACGCAAGGGCTCG
>CAYYCI010000508.1:0-3595 GCA_964470215.1 uncultured Planctomycetota bacterium | reverse complement strand
GCGATGGCCGCCAGCATCTCGGCCGAAGTGTTCGGAGTCCAGGTTACGACCAGAAAGCCCGCCCCGTGGGCGGCCTCGACAAACTCCGCTGTCAGGTGTTGGTGGTTGACGCTGACCCGGCTCGCGCCCACGCTTCGGGCACGCTCGAGGGCGTTCGGTGGAGGGCTTGAGAAAATGTGTTCGAGGGTTGCGGCGCGGGAGAATCGGCGAACCTCGGCCAGACGCTCGGTGGTGCCGCTCGTGAAGATGATGCTATCGAGCATGCCGGCCCGCTCGACGCGCTCGAGGGCCACGCGCGGGGTGCCCTCGGCCTTCAACTCGACGTGTGCGGGGCACCGGCCGCGGACCAGTGCCAGGAACTCCTCGAGGGTGGGCACGCGCTCGCCCTTGCCCGCGTCGAGTTTGCGCACGGCCTCGAGTGTGGCCTTCGCCACGGGGCCGGAGCCATTCGTCGTGCGGTCCAGAGTCTCGTCGTGCACAAGGACAGGAGCGCCGTCGGCAGTGAGCCGCACGTCACACTCGAGGTAGTCCACGCCGAGTTCGATGGCCCGACGGAACGACCGCAGGGTGTTTTCGGGTTCGATGCCGGCCGCTCCCCTGTGGCCGACCACCCCGACGGGTCTTTCAGAAGGTTGCGAGCGCACGGTATGCCTCCTTCAATCGCGGATAGAGACCGCGATAGAGCGCGTAGAGTTGGTTGTAGCGTTCGATGTTGGCGTTGGTCGGCTCGAGGATTTCGCCTCTCCGGGCGAAGCGGCTCGCGCCGTCCTCAAAGGACTCGAAGACCCCGGCCCCGACCCCTGCAAGGATGGCGGCGCCACAGGCGGCCGGCTCGCCGGTGGCGACGGGTGCGAGGGGCGCACCCAGAACGTCGGCCAGAATCTGTCGCCACAGGCGGCTGCGCGACCCTCCGCCAGCGGCCAGAAGCACCCTCGCCCCCACTCCCAACGAGCGCAAGACCTCCAGCCCGTCTCGCAGGGCGAACGCCACGCCCTCCATCACCGCCCGAATCAAGTGGCGACGGTCGTGGCGGAGGGCCAGCCCGAAGAAAACCCCACGCGCGTCCGCGTCCATGTGGGGCGTGCGCTCCCCCAAGAGATACGGCAGGAAGAGGAGGCCCTCGGCCCCCGGCTCCACGTCGGCGGCCGCGGAGGCCAGCGCCTGGTAGTCCAGGCCGTCGAAGACCTTGTCGCGCAGCCAACGAAGGCACAGCCCGGCAGACAACATCGCACCCATCGCAAACCAGCGACGTGGCACGACGTGGCAGAAGGTGTGGGTGCGCAGTCGGGGGTCGTAGGCCGGCTCGTCGAGCACCGAGAAGAGTTGGCCGCCGGTGCCGACCGTCACGAGGAGCGCCCCGGGCGCGACCAGCCCGTTTCCCAGTGCGCTGACCGGCTGGTCGCCCCCGCCTGCGACCACCGGGGTGCCGGCCGGGATTCCGGTGTCGCGCGCCGCGTGGCGAGTGATGGTGCCGCAAGGCTCGTGGGAGGCGACCACGCGCGGCAGCAGGTCGGGCTCGAGGCCCACCAGGCGCACCATCTCCTCCGACCAGCGCCAGTTGGCCACGTCGAAGAGCAGGGTGCTCGCGGCATCGGAGGGGTCGGTGGCGATCTGGCGCGTGAGCCTCAAGCGGATGTAGTCCTTCGGCAGCACCATGACGCTCGTCCGCCAGATGGTGTCCTTCTCGTGACGCAGGAGCCATCTGGCCGTTGCGGCCATGAATCCGGTGGCGATGGGGTTTGCGGTGAGGGCGGCCAGGCGCTCGCGCCCGACCTCGGCGACCAGTTCCTCGACCTGGCGTCCGCTGCGGCCGTCCGCCCAGATGATCGCCGGGCGGACCGGGTTCCCCTCGCGGTCCAGACACACGGTGCCGTGCATCTGGCCCGAGAGGCCCACTGCGGCGATATCGCCGGGGCTCAGGCGTGCCTCGTCGAGGGCCTGGCGCGTGGCCTCACAGGTCTCGTGCCACCAGGTCAGGGGGTCCTGTTCTGCCCAGCCGACGCGCGGGGTGAGAATCTGGTATTCGCGCTGGGCCACCGCCCGCACGGCGCCGTCCTCCCCGACCACCGCGCAACGCACGCTCTGGGTGCCGAGGTCGATGCCGACCAGAAACGCCATTCCAGGGTCTCCTGCGGGCAACTACGTTACCCCAAGCGACCGCGCCGGGTCAAACCAGGTGCGCCGCGCGCGCAGTTGTAGGCTGAACCTGCGCGCTGTCTCCGGAGGGGGTGCGGGCATGCAAGGACAGAGAGTGTGAAGCGAGATGGCCGGATGTGTTGCCGGGGCCGCGGCGTGGGCATTGGCACGCTTTTTGCACCGCAATGAACAGCCAGGCGAGGAGGAAAAGAATGCGTGGGCTGCCAGCCAACCCCACTCGTCGCCACAGGGCGGACCGGGCTGACTGTGCTGGGTTCCCTCGGCAGAGCATTCTTTTCCTCCTCGCCTGCATTAGGAACCCTCGATGCACAAGAGCGTGCCAATGCCCACGGGCGGCCCGGGGTCACGTTGGTCTTGACCGCCGGGGACCTTGGCGCTAGATTCAAGGGCGAGATGACCACAGAGGAAGACATTCCGACCCTGGCCAAGGCCATCATCAGCGAGGAGGTGGAGAAGGAAGGCTGCCGCCTCGTCCGGCTCATTCTCTTCGGCAGCCGCGCCAGGGGCGACGCGCGCCCGGATAGCGACTGGGACCTCTATGCGGTCGTGGACCGCGATCTGTCCTTCTCGAAGCGGGAGGACATCGCGTCGCGAATCTGCTGGCGGCTGACACGCGAGGGCGTCTTCGCGGACGTTTTCGTCCAGTCTGAAGCCAATGTCGCTAAACGGCAGCGGAATCCCGGGTTCCTCACACACTACGTGCTAAAGGAGGGGAAAGAACTGTGAACGACGAGACGGTCAAGCAGTGGCTCATAAAGGCCGACAACGACGTGAAGATCGCGAAGGACGAAATGGCCACCGCGGAGCCGGTGACCGACATGGTGTGCTTCCACATGCAACAATGTTGTGAGAAATACCTGAAGGCCTTCCTCATCTTCAACAACCAGGAATACCCGCGTACCCATCGCATCGCTCACCTGATAGGACTTTGTGCCAATCTCGACCCGGCGTTCGAAGAACTGGCGGAATTGGGGGCCGACCGACTGACCCGCTTCGCGACTGCTTTTCGCTACGGCGAAGAGTTCTATCTACCTTCCCAGGAAGAGACGAAGGCGGCCATCGAACTCGGCGAGAAGGTCAGGGAATTCGTCCTGGGGAAGTTGCGCGAGCGCGGCTTTCAGCCCTGATCCCCCTCTCCCCTCACACATCCACATTCCAATCGGGCAGTAGTGGCGCAACCACAACGGCGGGTTTTGCGGCTGTCATGCCACGGGGAAAATATCACCCCTGACCCACAGGGATTCTGTCATCCCCCCTCCCGTCCCCCCGCTGGGGGGAGGCCACAGCCTGGGCCACCGGGCGCGGTGCGGTTCCGCGTGGGAATGAGGCGGGGGTGTGCCCTTTGGGCACACCCCGTGCGCCCGTTTGGCCACCGGCGTAGTGGTGCGACTCGCCGGCATCTGGGACGGTAGCAGACAGCGGGCCGCGATGCAAGGGT
>CAYYCI010000507.1:0-3620 GCA_964470215.1 uncultured Planctomycetota bacterium | reverse complement strand
GCCGAGCAAGAGCGACTCGGTGGCACATCTATGAGGGAATCCCGGATGGCGGCGCGCCGGGACGTGTGGGCTTTGGCACGCTTCTCGCACCACAATCAATTGCCAGGCTACAAGGAAAAGAATGTCCTGGCTCGCTGCCAACTTCGACTCGTTGTTCCAATCTCACACCTCGCAACGAAGGGTGGCGACCTCGAATGGGCGAAGGCTCAACCGGACGGAGCCGCGGCGGAGAGGAAGGTTGCGTTCGGGTTCCTCGAGGAGGTTCGCCAGGGCGACGGCGCGGACGGGCGCGCGGAAGCGCACTCGTGTGCGTGTGCTGACCTTGCCGGCCTCGTAGAGTCGGACAATCAGCGCCCTCCCCTTCTCTGCCCATTTGATCGCCTCGACTATGACGTTCGGGGCTTCCACCTCGACGATGCCCTCGACATCTCTTCCTCCCGGGCCGGCCGGGGCGATGACCGGGGGGACGTTCAGTTCGTAGGCGGGCCGGACGACGCTCTCGACCGAGAAGCCGCCATCGTGGGGCAAGAGGGCGTAGGTGAAGAGATGACGCCCTCGGTCGCCGCGCGGGTCGGGATGGGTTCCGCTCTTCAGGAGGCTCAGGCCGATCTCGCCGCCGAAGACGCTCACCCCATACTTGCAGTCGTTGAGGAGCGCCACCCCGAAGCCGTTCTCGGAGATGTCCGTCCACTTGTGGACGCAGACCTCGAATCGCGCGCGGTCGCCTGGCAGGTTCTGGTGGGTTGGGCGCTCGACGTGGCCGAATTGGATCTCGTGGCGAGCACTCTCGGCCAACACCGCCAGCGGGAAGACGGCCTTGAGGAGCCTGTGCCGCTCGTCCCAGTCCACGACCGTTTGGAAGTCAACGCGAGGGGTAATGGAATGGAAGACGATGTCCTGGGTCAGCGACGACCGTCGGCCGATGGCATAGCATGAACGAATCCGCAGTTGGAGCGGCCCGTTGGCCACGACCTTCCGCCAGAGGAGGCGCAGTTGCGGTTCCATCTTCAAGCGCTGGTCAGCGTCTATGTCCCAGTTGTCCCAGGCTTCGGGAACGTCCTCGCCGAGGAGGAAGGTGTTGAGCGCGCCGCCGCTGGCGACCAGCTCGCGGCCGCTGGCCTTGTCCACGAACGAGATGATCCGCCCTGCCTTGTCGAACCGCACCCGCGCGTGGGGCGTGAGGACGCTCCTTTCCCGAACAGCGAAGGGGGATGTGGCGTTGGACTCGCCCTCGGCGAGCGCGACCACCCGCGCGCCGAGCGGCGGAAGCGCGAGGCCGGACACCACCAACTTGCGGCGTCCCTGGACATCCTCGACCCGCTGAATGATCAGGTCGTCGCCGACTGGCGCCACACCCTCTGTCAAGGCGTCCAGTTCGATTTCGCCCGTGCGGGGCCAACTGAGGGTGTTCCATACGACCAATTGCGTTGGCTTCTTTGGGGGAGAGCCCGCCATCTCAGCGATGGCAGCCGAGGCCAGGCCCCTGGCTTCGGCGATGCAGCGCTCGAGGGTCTCGACCGCCTCATCGTTGACCTCTGCGATGGAGGAGCCGGGAAGAATGTCGTGGAACTGGTTGGTCAGGAGGGTCCGCCAGAGTTCGCGGAGGCGTTCGTGGGGGTAGTCGGCGCCGCCAAGAGCGGCGATGGACCAGAGGATTTCCGCGTCGCGGAGCGCGAGTTCACACTTTCGATTTCCACGCTTGATCTTTGCAATCGAGGTCAGGGTGCCGCGGTGGAGTTCCAGATAGAGTTCGCCGACCCAGGTGGGCAGGTTGTCGAGTTCGTCGCGGATGCCGCGCATGAAGTCGCCGACGGTCGTGTAGCCCGTCCTCGGGCAGCCCTCGAGGTCCCGCACCCTCCTGGCGACCTCACACATCTCCATCATCGGCCCGCCGCCGCCATCGCCGAAGCCGAATGCGCAAAGGCGGCGGTCCTGGACGTCTTTGTGCTGGACCCAGTTCCATTGGTTTATCAGCGTCTGGGGATCGGGCCAGCAGTGGGTTGCGTTGTAGTGGGCGATCACCTCCGAGCCATCAATCCCCTGCCAGACGAATGTGTCGTAGGGGAAGCGGGTGGTGTCGTTCCAACTCATCTTGGTCGTGCAGAAGAACTCCACACCGGCTTGGCGCAACAACTGCGGCAGGGCAGCCGAGTAGCCGAACACATCCGGCAACCACAGGGTGTCGGCCCTGTAGCCGAACATCTCCTCGGTGGCCTGCTGGCCGAGGAGCAACTGTCGGGCGAACGACTCCCCGGAGGGGATGTTGCAGTCGGGTTCGACCCACATGGCGCCGTTCGGCTCCCAGCGGCCGCGCCTGACCGCCTTGCGAATCCGCTCGAAGAGTTCGGGGTAGTGCTCGCGGACCATCCAGGCGTGGCAGGGAGCGCTCTGGATGAAGGTCATCTCGGGGTAGAGCTCCATCAGGGAGAGGACGGATGCGAAGGTTCTTGCGGCCTTCCGCCACGTTTCGGCCAGGGGCCACAGCCAGGCGGTGTCGAGATGGGAATGGCCGACAAGGCCGATGTAGGGCGCCGTGGAGCCGTTGCGACACTCCAGGAGCGGGCGCATCAACTTGCGCGCCTTGCGCAGCCCAGGCCGCCAACTCCCCTCCTCGCTCTCGGCGGGCATCGCATCAACGACCTTGAAGACCTCGGCGAGGGTGGCGGCGATCCGATTCCGCCGCAGGGTGTTCTCGTCAAGGGCCTTCATCAACCGAAGCAGCACGGCCAGATCGAAGACGAAGGCCGACACGTCCTCCCGCTCGACGACCAACTCGATGCCCTGGAAGACCCGCGAGCGCCGCCTCACCGGCGGCCTGCGGTCGTTGGGCGAGGAGCCGGGGAAGGTGTGGCCCGAGTATGCCTCGAAGGCCAGGTGGTGGCGTCGGCCGCCCTCCGCGCGCGGGGTCAATAGAACGACAGGGTGATTCCCGTCGAAAACCCCTCTGGCGTGCCCATCGGCGAAGAAAAGCGTCTCGCCGCCGGTCCGTGCTCGGACGAAGACCTTGCGCCCATTGCACCGCTGCGGGATGACCGCGTCGCCGCGGAACCACGCCGTGATCCAGTTTCCGCCCCAGCGGGTTCCCGGCCTCGCGCGACGCCACTTCAGGCCGCTACCCCGGCCTGGTTCGGACCGGAAGTGTTCGCGGCACTCGCAGAACTCCACCGCCACGTCGGCCACCTTCTCGAAGCGCAGTTCCGCATAGCGTTGCTGGATGCGTTCGAGTTTCCTCAGGGTTCGTTGGTCGGTTAGCATCTCGTCGCTCCTCATCGCCGGGACTGCGGGCGCAGAAAATAGCATTTCCTCACCCGCCGCTCAACTCAGCGTGTCGGACGCGCGGCGCTGGGCTTCTTGCGGGTGTCCTTCGTCCGACGCTCGAGGCCCGGCGCCGCGTTCTGCGGTTGGACAGTTTCCACTGCACGAAGTAAACTGCATCATCCTGGGACAAAGGAGGTCGAGTGGCATGCCATGGCGGTTCTTTGGTCGGCTTAGCGTCGCGTTTGGCGTTCTGGGATGGGCAGCCGCTTTCGCCGAGAGTCCTGACAACGCGGCCGCCAGGCGCGCACGCGACGTGCTTTCCATTGCGGGGATCAGGGGAGGGTTAGTCGTCCACGTGGGAT
>CAYYCI010000506.1:0-3645 GCA_964470215.1 uncultured Planctomycetota bacterium | reverse complement strand
GAACGTCCGCGACGTGACCCCCGAACTCGTCGAGGAAAAGGGACTCGTGGTCGAGCGCGGGGTTTATGTCAGCCGAGTGGCCTTCTTCTCGCCCGCTGGCAAGGCGGGGCTGCGCAAGGGCGATGTCATCATCGCAGTCAACGGTCGGCCAGTCACGAAGGCCCGCGAGGTCCAACGCGCAGTGCTGCGCACCCGGCCGGGCCAGCCGCTCAGCCTGACCGTGCGCCGCGGCGACAAGGAGAGCGTCCTCGAGGCACGTCCCGCCCCCCGTCGCACGCCCCTCCGAATCTTCTGAGCCGTCCACCCCATCCATCGCCCCGCCTTGCGCGAGGACAACGACCCGTTATCTTGTAGGCGGGATTGTTCGACTCACGGCGGGCCAATGCTCAGGGATAGCCGGTTCCATCTCGCCTTGACCCTTGTCCTGTATGCGGCGGTGGCCGCCCCCGTCCAGGTCCACTGCCGGGACCTGTTGACGTCGGACGGCGAATGCTACTTGAGGATGGCCGAATGGTATGCGCGGGGCGATGTCCGCCACGCGCTTTTCGGTGACTGGTCGCCGCTGGGGCCGTGGCTGACCGTGCCACTGGTCGCGCTCGGCATGGTGCCGAGGTACGCCTTCCGCGTGATGATTGGGCTCTGGGGCGCCTTGACCGTTTTCGGAGCCTGGCGGCTGGCGGGGCGCATCGGGGTCGGAAAGGCTTGGCGAGCCCTGGCGGCGTGTTGCGCCGCGCTCCTCGCCGCCGAGTTCTCCACCGATCATCGCGTGGACCTCCTCTTGACGGGCTTGCTGCTCCTTTATCTGGATGCGAGCCTCGACAGGCGCGTGCTCACCTCGCGCCGGTGGGCACTGGGGACGGGGGCCATAGGCGGCTTCGCCTACCTGGCGAAACTCTATGCGCTGCCGTTCTTCGCCGTCCATTTCCCCGCGATGCTGCTCGCCCACGCCTGGGGCCGGCGGTGGGAGAAGGGATGGCTGCGGGATTTCGCCTGCGCGTTCGCTCTGGGCGCCCTCGGCTGCGCCGTGGTCGCCGCGCCGCAGGTCGCGCTCCTGACGTGCAAGTACGGCAGGCTGACCTTCGGCACCGCGGCCCAGGGGGCCATTGCTTTCACGGGGCCTGGATTCCAGGAAGCCCGTGTGGAGCGCCTCGCCGGCTTGAAGGTGCCACCGCCCGACGCGCCGAATGCCTGGCAGGATGCCACGCGCGAGGAACTGGTCAGGGTCCGACAGCGGTTCCCTTCCCCGCTGAGCAGCGCGCGCGCGTTCTGGCGACAGAGCCGCCTCGCGCTTCAGACCGCCGCGGTCATCCGCGGCCACCTGGCCTCTCTCGACGAGTTCCGCCTGGGCCTGATCGCCCTTGTTGCCACGTGTGTCGTTCCTCTGGTGGTTCGAGGCAGGCGAGAACGGGTGGCGACCTACCTGGTGTTGCTCTACACCATCGCGGTTTTCTGTGGGGGCTACGCCTTCGTGCAGGCCACGGACAAGCGCCTCTTCTGGTTCCCGATGTTCGTCTCGCTGGTGTTGGTTTTCCACTACCTGAGCCTGCTCGCCGGGCTGAAGCGGCTGAGGCTTGTGGTCGCAGCAGCGGGGGCGGTCGCCGTCATCTCGTTCGCTTTCCACCCGGTGCGCTTCGTGGCCACGCTTCTTGGCGGCCCGCCGCCGGGGCGCGAACACCGGGTGGTGGCCGAGCGACTGGCCGCGATCGGGGTCAGAGGTGTGGTATGTTCGACGAACTGGTGGGACGGCCTCCACTCGGCATATTACCTGGGCGCGAAGTATGCAGGAAAGCCCGCCTCGCGGGAACCAGCCGAGATAGCCCAGGAGATGCAGCGGGCCGGCTCGGAAGTCATCCTCGTGTGGAACGACCCCATGTTGGGTGAGCGCCTGGCCCGCCATCCCGCCTTCCGGCCGCTCGGGGTCGTCTGGGCGGGGCCGGTTTTTGGCCTCGAGCGATACGAGGCCCTCGCCTTCCGGCTAACGGCGCCGAGGGGTCAACGCCGCGAGTCGAAGTAGCCAGTGAGCGGGTAAGCGACCCGGTTGATCTCGCCCATGGCCTCCAGGAGCGGACGCCAGGGCGCGTAGTAGGGCGTGACGATCCCCTTGTTGGAATCGCGGTTCGAGGGATCGGCGCGCGTGTCCTCCGGGTCGTTGTCCATGTACTTGAACCAATGCCACCCGACGCAGACACCCGATTCGATTAGGGCGAGGACGAAGTTCTGGTAGAAGTGGCCACGGTCCCGCTGGGTCGGGACGGTCCAGCCCGCGCCGGCGAGGTTGGACAGGCCGGAGTCGGCGCCCTTGGCATACCACTCGGTGATCAGCAGGGGACGGCCCGACCACTCCGCCCAGCGGCCAAGCATCTCGCTCGTGGGCGTCCAGACCCCATAGACGTTCACCGAGACGACGTCGAGGTATTTCCCCGCCGCGCGGAAGACCGCCTCGCTGCGCTTCTCGGAGCCGTAGAACCGCGAGCCGAGGTAGAGGTGGTTCGGGTCGTGGCGCTCGATGGCGCGCGAGACGATCCGGAAGTAGGTCTCGGCCACGTGGCCCCGCCACGCCTCGCGGTCTTCGTCCGTGATGGTCGCTCTCTCGGAGCCTTTCCGCTGTCGGAGCCAGCGGACGGCTTCCTTGTGGCCCGGGTCCGTGGGCGGCAGGTGCAGGTAGCGCTCCAGGCTGTCGCGGGGGAAGGGCAGTTCGTTGTCCGAGAAGTGGCCCAGGAGCCAGGGGTCATCCCTGGTCGCCTCGAGTTTCCGCGCGTGCTCGTCCGCGAATTTCTCGAACTCCGGGTCGAAGACGAATATGCAGCCATTCGGATAGCCGGTGTGGCCGGGCAGCTGATACGTCCCGCCGCGCTTGCGGCCATATGAACTCATGAAATTCCACCGCGGGGTGTAGACGAGGGGTCTTGGGGATTGGCGCAAAACCGCGTCCTCCGACCAGCAGCCCGTCCCGTTGAAGCCGTGGGAGCGGAGAAGTTGTAGAGTGGCCTCGCGCCAGTTTTCCAGCGAGCCGAATCTCTTCGGGAACGCGCGGCGATTCTTGGGCGAGGTGCCGTGGCGGACCGAGTTGACGGCAATGTGGAGGAAAGGATAGCCCTCGGGGTCGACGAGCCACCAGCGGCCATCAACCTTCTTGGGATAGAAGAACCCGGTGGGCTTGAACCGTCGGACCTTCCATCCGCCGAAGCGGTCGAGCGGCACCTGGCGGGGCGGCTTGAAATCGGCCAGGTGGCTGAGGATGCGGGTGGGGTATTCTCGCGGCTTCCCGGTCTTCCGCCAGGCCTTGACGATCAGCGGCCTGGGCGCAGCGGCGAGCGCCAGCCCACAGAGCGCCGCCAGCCAAACCACCTTCCACATCGCCTGCTCCTTCCGGGCGCTACCCCTTTCCATTGAAGCAGAAACAGCGAGCCCTCGCCAGCCACAGAATGTCCCTTGCCGGACCTGAGGCAGGATGAGCAATGGAGGCACGCGAAGTCCCGCGGATTTTCGAGGTCTTCGCCAGGGTCAGCCTCGCAGGCTTCCCGGTTCTGTCAAGCCACAGCGATTCTCTCACCCCCTGACGCCACAGCGACTTTGTCACCCCTGATCCGTATCCTGGTGCCTCCTGTGTGGAAGGAGGTGCCGTGTGGCAGCTCCATCCGCCCC
>CAYYCI010000505.1:0-3645 GCA_964470215.1 uncultured Planctomycetota bacterium | reverse complement strand
GCCAAAGCCTATCTCGAGGCCAACCACGGGCTTCCTGCACAGTCTCAGGCTTTCCAGCCTCCAATGCCGGTCTCACGGTGGCACAGGCTTTCCAGCCTGTGCGCGCGAGGCCAGACGCCCCGCCCACAGCGAGGGGTTCCCGCGTGGCGCTTTCCACGCCTTGCTTTTTCCACCCACCGGGCGATAATGCTCGCCGGGTCACGAGGAGAATGCCATGAGAAGACAATTCATCGTTTGCCTGGCGGCGCTTTTTTCAGTAGCGGCAGCCCCTGAGAAGAAGATGTTGGCGGGGGAGGCACGCCAACTGGCCGCCCACATTCTTCAGCGGTCCGGGCTGAAGGGCGGGCTGGTCGTCCACGTCGGGTGTGGCGACGGCGACCTGGCGGCCGCGCTCGCCGCCGCCGGGCCGTTCCTGGTTCAGGGTCTCGAGAGCGACGCGGCCACGGTCGCCCGCGCGCGCTCGCGGCTGGCCGACGCCGGGCTCTACGGCAAGGTCTCCATCGCGCGCTGGGACGGGAAGCGGCTCCCGTATGTGGACAACCTCGTGAATCTCCTCGTCTGTGAAAGACCGGAGATGGTGAGCCGCGAGGAAGTGCTGCGGGTGTTGGCTCCCGGCGGCCTCGCCTGGCTGGGACCGGCCGACGGCACTCCGAGACTGATCAAGAAACCCTGGCCGAAGGAAATGGACCAGTGGACCCATTACTTTCACGGCCCCGACGGCAACCCGGTGAGCAACGACCTGCTGGTGGCGCCGCCACGCCGACTGCGCTGGGTAGGCAGCCCACGCTGGTCGCGCCACCACGACCACATGGCCAGCATGAGCGCGCTGGTGACCGCAGGCGGCAGGCTCTTCTACATACTTGACGAGGGCTCGCGCGCCTCGATCCAGTTGCCGTCCCACTGGGCGCTCATCGCCCGCGATGCATTCAGCGGCGTGGTGCTCTGGAAGAGGCCCATCCCCGAATGGCACACCCACCTCTGGCCGCTCAAGAGCGGTCCGGCGCTGCTCACCAGAAGGCTCGCGACCGACGGCGAGGGGGTTTACACCACTCTGGGCATCGAGGCGCCCCTCGTCGCCCTTGACGCCGCCACGGGAAAGACCCTCCGCACCTACCAACAGACCAAGCCAGCCCTCGAGGTGCTCCACCACAGGGGGGTTCTGCTGGTGGTCTCGGGCCGCTGGCCCGCAGCCCTCAAGCCCTACCACCAAATCTACTCCTACTGCTGGGACGAAACCGGCCGCGCGAACCGGGGCTGGGCCTGGGGAGGCGAGCAGCACAGGCTCCTCGCCATCGAGGCCGCCACGGGAAGGCTCCTCTGGCAGGCCCGTTCCCCCATCTCCCCGCTGACCACCGCCACCGACGGCAAGCGGGTCTACTTCCACGACGGGAAGAAGATCGTGGCGCTCGACTTCGGCTCAGGCCGCCCTCTCTGGGAATCGGAGCCGATTGGTAGCCGCATGCCCATCCCGACCTCCTACGGCGCTCGCCTGCTCGTCCGCGATGGCGTCGTCGTCTTCGCAGGTGGCAACAGGAAAATGACGGCCCTCGGCGCCGCGACTGGCAAAATCCTCTGGCAGGCCAAACATCCTCGCTCCGGCCACATGTCCCCGGAGGACCTGATGGTGATCGAAGGGGTCGTGTGGTCTGGTGCGATAGCCGGCGGGGGGGACAGCGGTGTTTTCACGGGGATAGACATCCACAGCGGAAAGGTCGTGAGCCAGTTCCCGCCGGACGTCAAAACCTACTGGTTCCATCACCGTTGCCATCCAGCGAAGGCCACGGTCCGCTACATCCTCACCTCCCGCACTGGAATCGAGTTCATTGACCCAAAGACGAAGCACTGGGAGCCGCACCACTGGGTTCGCGGCGGCTGCATCTACGGGATAATGCCCGCCAATGGCCTGGTCTATGCTCCTCCGCACAGTTGCGGGTGTTATCTCGAGTCGAAGCTCTTCGGCTTCAACGCCCTCGCCCCCGGCCCCGTGCCGCCGGAGGCGAAAAAGCCGCCCCGGACCGGTCGCCTCGAACGCGGCCCTGCCTATTCGTCCCTCGACCCTCGCCACTCGACCCTCGCCACTGGAGAAGACTGGCCCACGTATCGCCACGACCCGGCACGCAGCGGGTGCGCCTCGACGGTTGTCCCGGCAGTCGGGCTCGGGGAGCGCTGGTCGGCGCGCCTTGGGGGCAGGCTCACCGCACCTGTGGTCGCCGAGGGAAAAGTCTTCGTGGCGCAGAGGGAGGCCCACACCCTCCACGCCCTCGACGCCGCCACCGGCAAGACCCTCTGGCGTTTCATCGCGGGCGGCAGGATCGACTCGCCCCCGACAATCTACCGTGGCCGGGTGTTGTTCGGGTGCGCGGACGGGTGGGTCTACTGCCTGAGGGCGAGCGACGGTGTTCTGGGCTGGCGCTTCCGCGCCGCCCCACTGGAGGAACGCCACGTGGCCTTCGAGCAGGTCGAGTCGCCGTGGCCGGTCCACGGCAGCGTCCTCGTCCACGACGGCGCGCTCTACTGCCTTGCCGGGCGCTCGATGTTCCTCGACGGCGGCATCCACTGGCTCAAACTCGACCCGCTGACCGGCCGCCTCCTCGCCGAGCGGGTCTTCGACGACCGCGACCCGGACACTGGGAAGAACCTCCAGGTCAAGGTCAAGGGCCTGAGCATGCCGGTGGCCCTCAGCGACGTCCTCTCGACCGATGGCCGCTATCTCTACCTGCGCTCCCAGCGCATCACCCTCGAGGGCAAGCGCGAAGATGTCGCCCCGAAGGACGTCCGCCAGCAGGTCGGCGACGACGTTCATCTCTTCGCCACCACCGGCTTCCTCGACGGCTCGTGGTTCCACCGTTCTTATTGGATGTTCGGCCGAGCGACGACGTGGGGCTGGGGCGGCTGGTTCCGCGCCTCGCAACTCGTGCCCGCCGGCAGGCTCCTGGTGACCGACGGCAGGACCGTCTTTGGCTACGGCCGCAGGCCGCAATACCGCTGCCAATCCTCCGTCCTCGAATATCAACTCTTCGCTGCAAGGGGGAAGCCCTCGCCAGAACGCATCCAGAAGGTCACGACCTCCCAGCGGCGGATCAACGCCGGCCGAAAGAACTACTCGGCGGCGGACTGGCGAATGCGCAGCCGATTCCCAATCGAGATGCTCACCGCCGAAGACTACCTTTGGGTGAACGCCAACCCGCCTGTGGTCGCCCGCGGCATGGTGCTGAGCGGCGATGTGCTTTTCGTCGCCGGCCCGCCAGACCTAGTTGACGAGAAGATGGCGTTCAAGAAGCCGACCGACCCGAAGGTCCAGGAATTGCTCCGTGCCCAGGACGAGGCGATGGCTGGCAAGCGTGGTGGGCTGCTCCTGGCGGTTTCGGCGCTCGACGGAGAGGTGTTGGTCGAGTTGCCCCTCGGCTCGCCGCCCACCTGGGACGGCCTCGCGGCGGCCAGGGGGCGGCTTTTCATGAGCTGCCTGGACGGCTCGGTCGTGTGCCTGAGTGGCGAGTAGGCGCGGCATGCCGCTCCAACCACCTCCGTCGGCTCAGCCCGAAGGCCAAGGCGGGAGCATAGGCTGGAAAGCCTGAGACTATGAAGGGAAGCCGCGCGTGGTCCTGAAGGAGGCCAGGGCTGTGGGCTTTGGCACGCTTTTGTGCA
>CAYYCI010000504.1:0-3656 GCA_964470215.1 uncultured Planctomycetota bacterium | reverse complement strand
GACGATGCTCAACAGCGAGAGCAAGACGACCCAGTGGAGATAAGGTCGCAAGTAGACCAACAGGCGCCTGAGGGTTTGCGCTTTCGGCGCGCACGCCGGACAGACGGTCGTGCCCTTCTCTAGCGGCAGGCCGCAACGCGGGCAGCGGTCCTGCTCCGCTTCGGGCACCTCTGCCCCCTCCCCGCGCAGCCACCGCTCGAGCACCTTGGCGGCAGCAGCGAAGCGCGCGACCCGCGCGGCGCTGTAGCGAACCACCTCGAGGCAGGTGCCGTTGTGGGAAACCTCCAGCGCACCCCCACCCACAAAATTCTCGGCCCGCAGCTCCTCGATCTCGTCGAGCCGCAGGTCCAGCCGCACCGTCGGGCCGCCGTCCTTGAACGTGACCACCTTCATGCTGCGGTCGGTCACGACCAGGAGTTCGCGGCCGAAGGTGCCGTCGGGCAACAGGTCGGCCTCGACGCTCAGCCGCACGCGCCCATCGAGTCTTAGGCCTTCTGGGAGTGGTTCGTTCCACACCGGGGTTCTGCTCCGCTCTCGCTGCAATCCATATTGCCCATCCGGAGGGCACTTTGCAAGCGCCAGGTCTGAGCAGTAGTGTCAAGTTTGTTGTATAGAATCGGATTGAGGGGTGAGGGTGCATATCCTCGCTCCTCTAGGCTCCGATAGACAACGTAGGTCAGGCGCTCCCAACTGCGGGCATTGCAGAAGATGCTTGCCTGGGCGAACGTTCGGTCCGGTTCTCGAATGAACTCGTCGCTCGAAGCGCCGCAGGCCGAGCGCTTTTCGTCCTCTCGGCAAAGCATTCTTTTCCTTCTCGACGAACAAGGGGGAGAGACCCGCGAGCGCGGCTGCCCTGGCAGCGCTCGAGCCGGCCGGGCCGGCGCCGATGACCACGATGTCCTCTCCTCCCATTTTACGCCTGGGTTCTGACGTGCACAGAGGTAATGCAGGAAGGGATGGGCGGGCAACTTGGAGGAAGGACAGCGGCTTGCATTGCCGAGGGGTTTTCCTCATGCTCTTGGGGCAGGGGAGGCTCGGGGTTGCGTGCTCCCAGGACAGGGCCATTGGGGGAACGAAAGGCGCGGCGTGAGAGGGGTTAGTTTTCTGGCGTTGGTTGGTCTGTGGGCGGTGGCGGTCGGGGGCGAGGTGCAACTCTCCAGCGACGAGTTCAAGCGGCTCGACACCTTCGAGGCACACGTTCTCGGCAAAGCGGACGAGGTTTTCGTTGCAAAGGACTACAAGCGGGCGGCGGCGGAGTACGACTCGTTCATCCTGGAGTTTCCGCGCTCGACGGTGATCCCCTACGCGCTGCTGCGCAAGGCGCGCTGTCTCCAACTCCTCGACAAGCGCTACGAGGCCATCAAGGAATACAACGAGGTTCTGGACTACTTCCCGAACGCGGTGAAGTATGCGGCGGCGGCTCTCTATTACATCGGGCTGTGCCATTGGGAGAGCGGGGACGAGGACGAGGCGATGAAGGCGTGGGCGAAGATGGCCGAGGACGAGGACTACAGCAAGCATCCCCTGGCGGCATGGGCAATCAATCGCCTCGCCGACTATCTCGCGGCCAGCGAGCAGAGCGAACGGGCCGCCGAGTATTACGAGCAGGTGGCGAGCGACTTCCGCCGCTCGAATCCCGCAGCGGCATACTATGCCATCGAGAAGGTGATCGAGCACTGCGTGAGGCACAGTCCCGATGAGCCGCGGCTGCGGGCCTTCTACAAGAAGGTCGGGGGATTCGGCCGCAGGGGCCGGAGGATGGAGGAAAACCCCGAGGAGAGCCGCGACTACTGGGAGGCGGTCCGGCGGGCCGTCCGCCGCTACGGGCGCTTCGGGGAGCAGGAGGCGGCCCTGCGCGAGCGCTACTACCACTACTGGGCCAACGCCATGCGCGGCCGCTTCCCGCAGTGGGACGACTACCAGATTGACGTTGCGAACTTCACCCTGGCCAACGACGGGGATGTGGCGAAGTGGGTGCGGACGCTCGACCAACAGTTCCGACGCCACCAGAGGCCCGGGGACTACGACCGGGTGTTGCGTTGGATGCGCCTTTTCCGCGACCACAAGGCCAGGTGGATGGAGTATTACAAACTGCTGGACTTCTCGAAGATGAGCAACCGCCAGATACGCGACCTGATGTCGTTCCTCTACGACGACGTCCACGACGAGGCGATGGCGCGGAACGCCTTCGAGAAACTGCGCCTGGACGAGATGTCGGACGCCCAGAAGGCGAGCCTCGCCCGCTATTTCTATCACAAGAACCCCAAGTTGGTTCGGGACCTGTGCATGATGTTCCAGGACAAGGAACTGGGTCTGGCGGAGTTGTTGCGCTTCTACCACTGGGCGCGCGACACGAAGAACGGGGTTGCCGTTGCCGACGAGTTGGCGAAGGTGCCGAGGTTCGCTCGCGAGGCACACTTCAAGAAGGGACAGTTGTTGGCCTGGGCGAAGCGCTACCGCGAGGCCATCGCGGCCTTCCAAAGGGCCGACAACCCGCCTGATAACCTCTGGGCCATCGCCGATTGCTACGCGCGGATGGGCAGGCTCGCCGAGGCGGTGCGACAACTCCACGAGGTGGAAGCATTCTTCAAGGACCACGCGCCGGAGGCCGCGCTGCGAATAGCCAGGCTCTACAAGAGCGCAGGCAAGGACAAACTCTACGTGGCGGCCCTCCGCGCCGTGATGAAGAAGTATCCGAAGAGCCGCCAGTCGAGCGAGGCACACCAGCACCTCGAGCGCCTGGGGGCGAGGATTGGCGGAGGGGTGGAGGCCGAGGAGTGAGTCTTCCCGCATCAGAGCACGAGGGAGCCGAGATGGACACACAACTGCCACGGGCGAGGGTCCTGCCGTGGATTCTGGCCGTCGGGGTCCTGATTGGTGCCGCTGGGTCGTCTGTGGCTGGCGCGCGGCCGCCTGCACGAGCGGCAAAAGGCTCGCAGGAGGAGTTCGTCGCCCGACGCCTCCTGCGGCGCGCCCAGGACCTCCTCCTGGCTAAGGAGACCGAGCGCGGGGTGAAGATGCTCGAGGCCATCATCGAGCAGTACCAGACCAGCCCGGTCCGCTACGAAGCCTACCTGGCCCTGGGCAAACACTACCTCGAGGCGGGCGACTACCCGCGCGCGATCAACTACCTGCGCCACCTCAACGAACTGAAAAAGCCCGACAAGGAACCCACGGGCCGGGCACTGGACCTCTACCTCGAGGGGCTCTACCAGACAGGCGCGGCCTACTTCCGCATGCGGCAGTTCGCCAACGCCTTTCCCATCCTGCGAAAGATAACCAACAACTACCCGAACACCGTGTGGGCGAACCAGTCGTACTACTACATCGGAATGTGTCACTTCGTCCAGGGCAACTGGAACAAGGCAATCGAGGCCCTCAGCCTTGTCGGCACGTTCATAGACCCCGACAGCCCCTCCGTGCGCTACGCCGAGGCTGGACGGCGGTTCTACGTCAAGGTCCAGGACGCCGACCTGCCGGTCCTCCACAGGCTCGGCAAGAAGGTGGCCGTCGAGATGGCCACCGCCCGGGGAGACAAGGAGACGGTGGATTGCTCGCCCCTGGCGGGCAACGCCGACATCTTCATCGGCTCGATCCCCACGCGGGTCGGCAAACCGACCCCGGGAAACGGCGTCATCGAGGTCGTGGGCGGCGAC
>CAYYCI010000503.1:0-3669 GCA_964470215.1 uncultured Planctomycetota bacterium | reverse complement strand
AGAGCGGCTCGGCGAGCCATTGCATGTGGCGCGGAGGGCCGACCACCGTGTCGCGAGCCACCGCGTTGTTGTCCGGGCCGTGGAGGTAGTGGGTCCATTCGTCAATGTTCTCAGGCCACGGCTTGACGACCTTGCGCCAGGTGGAACCCTCGGCGATACACGCCACCCCGCGCGGGGCCAGCACCCGCAGCATCTCTTCCTTCGTCACCTCGTAAGGCTCGCTGACGACCAGGAGGTTGACCAGGTTGTCGGCGTACGGCAGGTGTGCGCCGTCGAAGACCGTCGCGGAGACGGGCCCGAGGACGCCGAGGGAGCGGAAGTGCTCGCGCGCCTTTGCGATGTCGGCGGTGTCGCGGTCGAGGCCCTGGACGAGGTAACCGGGCCTGGCGCGAAGGGCCGCGGTCAGGCGCCCATCGCCGCAGCCGAGATGGACCACTAGCCCTCCGCGAACACCAGCGGTCTGGAGTACCCGTCGGGCGGTCGCCTCCGGGGTGGCGGCCCCGGCCGACCCCTGGCAAGCGCAAACTAAACCAACGAGAATGGCGAGAGGGCACACTTTCCTCATGGTTACTTTCCTCTGCGTTCGTCGCTCCGCGACCGGGTGGCGGCCCCGCTCGGCCCGTGGTGAGCCGGGATGTGGCTCTAGCGGAGCCGCTTGAGCAGGTCCTGGGCTCTCCTCTTCGTTCTCGCCGACTTAGCCTTCGCCAGGACCGTTTGAAGGGCGCTCCGACGTCGGGCCTTCGGCACCGCACCCAGCCTGGGCGCGATCTCCACGATGGCCGCACAAGCCTCCTCGACCACGGCGCGCTCGGCGGTGTAGTTGACCAGCAACTCGAGCGCACGGGGCCTGGCGACGGTCCTCAGGACCGAGACGACCAGGCGCTTCTCGCCAACGCCCTTGACGAGCGGCAGGACTTCGTCGAGCCGGGCCAACTTGTCCTCGCCGCGCAGTTTCTTCGTCCCCTGGAGCAACTGGAGATAGCCGCGCAGGGCGAGGATGCGATGTGTCGGCTTCTTGCCGCCCTTGGCTAGCGCGAGCAGGGGCGCGAGGACCGAAGTGTCGTCGGGCCAGCGGCTGGGCCAGTTCGCCAGGGCGCGGATGGCCTCGTCCTGGACCGCCGGGTCCTTGTCTTCCGTCGCGGTCCGGATGACCGCCAGGGCGTCCGGCCCGCCGGCGACCGCCAGGGCGTGGATGCCGGCCACGCGGAGCGCGCTCGACTGGCTCCTGGCCAGGGGCAGGACGCGTGGGACACACCCCGCGCCCTTCCTGCCACATATGGCGGTCAGGGCTTTCTCGACCGCTGCCCGCTCGGTGGGGTCCTTGGCCTTCTGGATAGCGGCCACGAGGTCGGGGAGTTGCTTTTCGGTTCCGATGCCGCTCAGTGCTGCGATCGCTGCCTTGCGGACCTGCGGGTCGGGGTCGGCGATGGAGCGCGCCACTGCGGGCAGGGCGCCCCATATGCATCGGCGACCGGCCATCTCGATGAGCACCGCTCGAGACTTGCCCCCTGCTTTTGGGATGCGGGCAGCGATTTCTGCGTCGACGTCGGTCCCCTCGAGGCGGGCGAGCGCCGCCTTGGCCACCGTGGCAATCTGTTGGTCGTCGCTGGTCGCCGCAGCGACGAGAGCGGGCACACACGAGGCATCGCCGACGCGAGCCAGCGCCTCGAGTGCCACGATGCGCAGCGCCTTCGCTCCGCTAGTAGCGACCTCGAGCACCGCGGCCATCGAGGCCGGGTCGCCGCGGTCGGCGATTGCAACGAGGAGTTTGGGCTTGCGCTCAGGCGGGGCTTTGGCCAGTTCGGCCACCAGCGCCTTGCTTGCCTCGGCTCCTGGGAGTTCGCGCGCCACCCGCAGGCCCGCCCAGTAGAAGGTCTTTTCCGGCGAGCGGAGTTGCTCGAGCAGGAGCGGCACCCCCTCGGCCCCGCGGGCAACGATGGCCCCGCGGATGGCCTCGACACGGCGATACGGGGGCACGTCGGCCTTGCGCACGGCATCGTAGAGCGCGATGGCCTCCTGGCGCTTGTCCTCGGCCAGGAACTTCTCGGCACAGAGAACGCAGCCGTAGGCGACCGAGGAGCGAACCTTCGGCGGTGTGTTGGCCAGGGCGCCCTTGAGCGCCGCGCTGGCCTTCTCGCCGCCGATGCGGCCGAGGGCCTCGGCCGCGGCTGCCGCGACCTCCTGGTCGCTATCCCTGAGTTTGGAGATCAGGATGTCCACCGCCTTGGGGTCCTTGCGGACTCCGATGGAGTTGATGACGCCGACCAGGAGTCTTCCCTTGAGTTTCGGGACGGCGTTGCGGAGTGCCTCGTCGGCGGCTGGGTCTGGGATTGCCTCGAGGGCGATGCGCGCCCACGAGGCCAGTTCCTTGCTCGAGAGGAGTTTGGCGAGTGCGGGGACCGCGGCCTTCGTGCCGCAGATGGCCAGTTGCTTGCAAGGGATGGCCTTCTGGGCGGGGGGAGCGTCGGAGTTGAGGATGGCGATCAGTTTGGCCTCGTCGTATTTCTGGCCTGCCGGGGCCAACGGTGCCAGGACAGCCAGCAGGAGGACCGGAATCAAGGCTCTAGTCATTTTCGTTTCTCCTCGTCGGGCGGAATCACAGGCGCCACGGCTCGCGGATGGCCTCGGAACGGAAGCGGTTGGCCTCCGCGTCGCCGATGAACTCGTGTTTCTTAGGGTCATAGGTGAGTTTGCGGCCGAGGAAGATCGCGATGTTCACCGCGTGGCAGGCGATGTGGGTGTTGCAGGTGACGATGTGGTTTGCGCTGGGCAGACCGCGTGTGCGGACGCAGTGGAAGAAGTTGCGGATGTGGTCGTTGGCCGGGTAGCCTCTTGTTCTGGCGCCCCTGCCCGCGAGGAGTTCGGGGGCGCTGGCGTAGATCTGGCCGCTGTCGCCGACCTCGACCCAGCCCTTCTCGCCCTCGAAGCGCACCGGGCAGGAGCCGATCCCCGGCATCCAGCCGCCGTTGCGCAGGACGAGCTTCACCCCGTTGGCATAGCGCGCGGTGGCCTGGCCGCCCTTGGGAGGGAAGTATTCGACGGGGACGGTGTTGTCGGAGTTGTTTGCCCACTGGCAGATGTCCACGCAGTGGGAGCCCCACTCGAGCACCCCGCCGCCGACCAGTCCGCCGCCCTTCTCGAAGTTGAAGCCGTTGAGCCAGCGACGATTGAACGGGCGCCAGGCGGCCGGGCCGAGGTAGAGGTCCCAGGCCACTTCCTCGTAGGGCGGTTCGGGCTCGGGCGGGAGCCAGCCGCTCATGCGGGTGCCCATGCCGCCGGGATGGGCGTGCAGGGTGTGGAGTTTGCCGAGCCTGCCGCTCCGAGCCAGGCCCACGGCATAGACGAAATGGGCGACATTGCGCCGCTGCATGCCGCCCTGGAAGACCCGGGCCGTGCGCTGGAACGTGGCGGCCAGTTCGAGGCTCTGGGCGATGTTCTTCGTGCAGGGCTTCTCGCAATAGACGTCCTTGCCGGCCTTGGCCGCGTTGATGGCGGCGGTGGCGTGCCAGTTCGGGCCGGTGGCGATGAGCAGCGCGTCAACGTCGGGGCGGTCGAAAAGCTTGCGGTAGTCAATGTAGGCCGCGCACTTATCGTCGCCGTTCTTCGCGTCGGCCATCTTCTTCGCGCGTTCCCGCCGCTCGCGCCGCACGTCGCAGATGGCCACGCAGC
>CAYYCI010000502.1:0-3676 GCA_964470215.1 uncultured Planctomycetota bacterium | reverse complement strand
TCTCGGCCCGCGATGCCCCCACACGCGGCGAGACGCCGCCGCGGGGCGAGACGCCCCCACGCGGGGCGAGACGCCCCGCCCACATGCCACCCGGCGCCACGACCAAGAAGCCGAAACCAACCAGCGGTCCTTGCCGCTCGTGGTGGGCCACATCCGAACCGGTCCCGGCCGCGGAAGGAGGGGCACATTGGGCTTATCCCGACGGTTGCGGCTCTTGTGGCTCGTCGGCGAGGCCGAGCAGTGCGCGGCGGACCTGTTCGATGGCTTTCTCGGCGGCCTCGGGCGGTATCCTGGCCGAGTCCCTGGCCGCGCGACGGGCGACCTCGAGGCGCTGTTGCTTCTCGGCCTGTGCTCTCTGGCGTGCTTCGGCGACCAGCCGCTCGCCCTCCTCGAGGGCTTTCCGGCGGATTTCGTCGGCCTGGCGTTCCGCTTCCTGGCGAGCCTCGGCGGCGATCTGGCGGGTGCGCTCGTCGGCCTCGGCCACGATGGCCTTCGCGCGCTTCTCTACCTCCAGGAGTTCCTGGATGACCTCTTTCATTTCATTCTTCGGACTTGATGATGGCGAGGGCCTCCTGCGGGGTCTCGGCCTTGCAGAGGCGGTCGTAGAAGCCGGGCAGGTTGAGGAGGCGGGCGATCTCGCCGAGACACTCGACGTGGGGGCCTGGGTTGTTTGCCTCGGCCAGGACGAGGAATACGACGTGGACAGGCTGGCCGTCGGCTGCGTCGTAGTCTATGCCCTTGCGGGAGATTCCAAGGGCGGCGGTGAGTCGCTTGATCGAGGGGTCCTTGCCGTGTGGGACGGCCACTCCGTTGCCGATCCCCGTGCTGGCCATCTCCTCGCGGGTCAGGATGGCCCGGAGGGCGCGGTCGCGGTCGGCGATGCGCCCCGCCCGCACGAGCACCTCGATGAGTTCGGCGAAGACCTCCTCCTTGTCCTCGCTCTCCAGCCCGACCTTTATGACGCTTTCGTCAATCAAGTTGCTGAGTTTCATGCTGCCGGCTCCGTCTCGCCCCCTGGATGTTTCCCGAGGGAAAGGAGGTCCCACATTTGGGGGAGTATAGCGCAAGTCCAAGTGCTTTGCAACGCCAGCCGGAGGCTGCTATAATCCCGCCGGCGAGTCTTTCCCGGGCCTTTTCGGCATGAGAATGCGGCTAGTCATCGTTGTCATCGCGGCCTCGGCGGCCTGGGTCTCTGGCCTGGAGTCGCCCCCACCGCCCTGGCCGCCGCCTCCGGCGGCCGCGACCCCTGTCCCCGACCCATCTCCCATCCTTTATCAGCGCTGTCCGCCAGGTGCCGGCGACCATCTCCTGACTCTGGTGGCCGAAGAGCGGCCGCCGAACCTCAAGAGCGACAAGCCTTGCACAATCAAGGCCAGGCCCCACGACATCATCCAGGCCCCCGGCGACCCGAAGCCCATCGAGGGGAGGATACGGCGGGAGTTCGAGGGCAAAATCTGGTTCTACGACCTCAAGGGGATCGGCCACAGGAAAAACCCGCTGAACGTCGCCGAGCTGTTGGTCTTCGAGCGGCAGGCGGCCACCGTCGAGGAAGCCTACAAGCAGCGGTCCGAGCGCGCGGGAAAGGACCCGAAGGCCCACCTGGCGCTGGCCCAGGAGTGCCTCGACGGAGACCTGCTTCCACAGGCCGAGGCCGAGTTGCGGATCGTTCAGAAGCTCGCCCCCAAGAACCTTCCTGCCGCCCTGAAGTTGGCCGACCTCTACGCCGCGCAGGGGAAACTCGACGCCGAGGTGGGCGTTTACCGCTCCGCTCTGGCCGCCGGCCTCGACGTGCCCGAGGTCCACCGCCGCCTGGCGAGGCGTTGCCTGGCTCTGGGCCTTTTCGAGACGGCGGCAAGCCACTTCGACCACGCGCTCACGCTCGTGGCCAGGCGCTCTGCCGGGGACGTTGCCACAGGGAAGGCGGGGGTGCCGACGAACGCCGAGGCGTTCTCGCTCTTGCGCGGCGTGGCCGAGTGTTGGCTCCTGGCGCGTCGGCCGGAAGCCGAAAGGCTGATCGGACGCCTCCTCGACGCGCGCGACGACGACCCTCCGGCCCGGAACCTCCGCGCTTTGGCCGACATCCTCACGGGTCGCCTCGACCGCGCGCGGCAGAGCCTCCAGGGACTTGTCCGGGCGCCCGGGGCGCCGGCCAGTGCTCTCAACAACCTCGGGGCGCTCCTCCTGGCCTCTGGCGACGCCGGCGGTGCGGTGGCCGAGTTCGAGGCGGCTCTGGCGAGCGCGCCCCATCATTTCAAGGCGATCAGCAACCTGGCGCTCGCCCGCGCCGCGGCTGGCCGCCTGGAGGAGGCGGACAAGGCCCTCGCGCGCCTGGGGCAGTCGGACGCCCCGAAATCGCTCGGCTCGCTCCTGGCCACCGCCTATGTGCGGGAGCGGCAGGGGCGAGGCGGGGAGGCCCTCACCGCCTACGACGAAGCCCTTAGACTCGACCGCTGCCTCGAGCCCGCCCTTCTGGGCAGTGCCAGGTGTCTGTTGGGCTCGGGAAAGCCCCGAGAGGCCGAGGAGAGGCTCCAAACGCTTCTCGTCCTCTCCCCGGGCAACTCCCAGGCGCTGAGGCTCATCGCTTTCTGTCGCGGCGCGACGGGCAAGTTCGGCGAGGCGGCCGCGGCGCTGGACAAACTCCTCGGCCAGAAGCCGGAACCGACCGACCTGGTCATCGGTGCGCTGGTTCAAATGCGCCTGCCGGGCGGCGCGGCCCGGGCCGAACGACTCGTGGCCGAGGCGGCCCGGCTCGCCCCCGACGACGCATACGTGCTTGTCGCCCGGGCGTGGCTGGCCGCCTCGAAGGGCAAAGACCGCGAGGCGGAACAACTCCTCATCCAGGCCAGCAACCAAGAGGGTGGCGCGGCGCTGGCTCGCTATGTGGCCGACGCTCTGGCGAAGATACGCGCCGCGCGTGGCGAGGTCGTCAGCACTGCGCCATTCACGCCCACTGAGCCGCCGCCGGGCTGGGTGCTCACGGGTTCGGGGGAGCCTAAGTTCGCGGTCGTCGGCGGGGCGTTGAGATTCGAGGGGCGAGCGGCCGAGCGTGTCCGCTGGGAAATGGCAACAACCGCCCCGGCCACCCGACTGGCAGAGGACGGCGGGGAGATGTCGTTGCGGCGGCTGGCCGCCACCATCGCGGCGCCGCTGGCGAATCGGGCCACGGTCGGCCTCAGAGTGGGCTTCGGAACGGTGGCGTTCGAGCTCGCCCTCAGGACCGAGGACCAGCCGCAACTGGCTCGTCGCCTCGCCTACCGCATCGTAAGGAACCAGGTGGCCTCGCCGTGGGTGGACCTGCCGGTGACCGTGGCGACGGAGCAGTTCCAACTCGGCCTCGGGGTTGGTGGTGAGGCGGCGGTCGAGGCGTGGCTGGATGGCCGGCGCGTCGGCGAGCCGATCCCGCTGGACGAGCTCGCCAGGCCTCCTGCGGAACTCACCCTCGGGGTCTTCGCCGAGGCCGAGCCGGGTGCCGAGTGTTTCGCCCTGGTTCGCAGGCTCGAGTTGGTCTGGCAAAAGAAGGTGGTGGTGCCCGAGGGGCCGTTCAAGTGATGGGGCGCGGAGGGCTTCCCCAAAGCCTGAGACTATGAGGGAAACCCGCGCGTGGTCTTGAAGGAGGCCGGTGCTGTGGGCTTTGGCACGCTTTTGTGCACCGTGGGTTCCTGATGCAGGCGAGAAG
>CAYYCI010000501.1:0-3685 GCA_964470215.1 uncultured Planctomycetota bacterium | reverse complement strand
CCCAAAATGGCTTTGTTTCGCAGAATCACCCCTCCAAAGCGCCGACCTCCAGGCCGACCTCGACCGCGCGGGGCGGCTCGACGCTCCGACCCTGGCGCGCCGCCTGAAGTCGCTCTATCTCGTGCAGCGCCCGATACATGCCACGCTCGATGTGGGCCTCGTAGCGCGAGAGCTTCCCGTAGGTGTCCGTGTAGGCCAGGGTCCTGGCCGCCGCGCGGTCGGCGGTCAAGTCGGGCTCCTCGGGGGAGGGGAGGAAATCGGCCTCCGCGCGCTCTTCCTCGAGGCTCTCCCTGACTACGTCGCGCTCCATGCGCAGTGCCCGCCGAAGGCGCCAGGCCGCCGGCGGCAGTTCGGCGAGCGCCAGGGGAAGCGCAACGGCCGCCAGCACAAACCTGAGAGAGGCAATTGCGCTTCGCATGGCTTCGCCGTGCGAAGCAGGGTCCATAGGGTCAGCGGCGACGGGAGAGGTAGAGGGAGGCCGCCGGCTGGTCCCGGGGAGACACCGAGAAGCCCTCAGGGTGCCCGGCAGGCGCACTCGCCCCTGGCCTCCGCCGAGCATCGCCGCCTTTTCGCCCGTTGCCCACAGCTCAAGCAGCACGCACCAGGCCACGCATCAGTCCCGCTCGCTTGCCTTTCCCATGGGTCGGTGCTCAATTTTCTATCCGAGGCCCTTCCGCTCGAGATAACTCCCCGAAGTCCCTCCGTCGAGCGGGTCAAGGAGATTTTTGCCCCCCGGCCTTTACACTTGCCTCCACGAACTTACGAACAACGCAATTGCCACGGAATGATTTTGCGCTTGCATTGCGGGACGGAGTGTGGTAGCATGGGGTTTAGCTGACAGAGGTCATGACGGAGCTGCACAAGGGTGTGCGGCGTCGCGCCAAGAATGCTTTTTCCTTGTGCTGCGCTCGCCATTGCTGTGCCGGCTGGAGTTAAAGGATTCTGGGCCACGTTTTTTGCTCCCGAACGGTCGGGGGCGACGCGGCCGGCCCCGCGATGAGCGCCGTGGTTGATTTCCCACAGGACAACTCGACGGTGAGACGAGCGGGGGATCGTTGCGGCTCCATGTTTGGAGTGCTGGTGTGAACGTGTATGTGGGAAATCTGTCGTACGAGACCGACGACGCGGCCCTGCGGGCGGCGTTCGAGGTCTACGGCCAGGTGGACTCGGCGAAGGTCATCACTGACCGGGACACGGGCCGCTCGCGCGGCTTCGGGTTCGTCGAGATGCCCTCGGACGACGAGGCCCGGGCGGCCATCGCGGCCCTCAACGGCTCGGAGCTTCAGGGCAGGACCCTGACGGTCAACGAGGCGCGGCCTCGCGGCGAGCGCCGCGGCGGCGGTGGGCGCGGCCGCGGGCCGAGAGGTGGCGGCGGACGCCGGCCCTGGTGAACCAGTGAGCACAGCGGGGTCCGCGACCTCCCCGGTCGCGGACCCCCGGCTCCTTACCCGGGGAGAGCTGAGGTTTCGGATGAACGCCCTATTGGTCTATCCAGAGTTTCCGGACACATTCTGGAGTTTCAAGCACGCGCTGAAGTTTATCGGCAAGCGTGCCTCGCTGCCCCCTCTGGGGCTGTTGACCGTTGCGGCGATGCTGCCGCGCTCGTGGGGGAAACGGCTCATTGACCTGAACGTCAGGCGGCTGCGCGCGGCGGACCTGTCGTGGGCCGACTGCGTGTTCGTAAGCGCGATGGCGGTCCAGCGCGAGGCCGCACGCCGGGCGATCGTCCGCTGCAAGGCGGCTGGGCTGACCGTGGTGGCCGGCGGGCCGCTCTTCACCACCGAGCACGAGGACTTCCAGGAGGTCGACCACTTCGTCATCGGCGAGGCGGAAGGGGTCATGGACGAGTTGGTCGCGGACCTCGAGAGGGGGCGCGCGCGGCGAGTGTATCGCGCGCAGGGCTTCCCCGAGATGGCCGACTCGCCCGTGCCGCTCTGGGAGTTGGCTGACATGCGGCGCTATGCGAGCATGAGCATGCAATACTCGCGCGGCTGCCCCTACAACTGCGACTTCTGCAATATCACGGCCCTCTTCGGGCACCGACCGCGCGTGAAGAGCGCTGGGCAAATCATCGCCGAACTCGACGCGCTGCGCGACGCCGGCTGGGGCCGCGGTGTCTTCTTCGTGGACGATAATTTCATCGGCAATAAGCGCCGGCTCAAGAGCGAACTGCTCCCGGCGCTGATTGATTGGCAGCGGCGCAAGGGGCGAATCTCGTTCTTCACCGAGGCATCCATCAACCTGGCGGACGACCCGGAGCTCATGGACCTCATGGTCCGGGCTGGCTTCGACACCGTTTTCGTGGGCATCGAGACCCCCGAGGAGACCAGCCTGGTCGAGTGTAGCAAGATCCAGAACACCAACCGCGACCTGCTCGAGGACGTGCGTCGCATCCAGCGCGCCGGCCTGGAGGTCCAGGGCGGCTTCATCGTGGGGTTCGACCACGACACCCCCTCGATCTTCGAGCGCCAGATCGCTTTCATCCAGCAGAGCGGGATCGTGACCGCAATGGTGGGCATGCTCGAGGCCCTCCCCGGCACCAGGCTCTTCGAGCGCCTGCGGCGCGAGGGGCGCGTCAACGGCCTAACGACAGGCGACAACGTGGACGGCACGACGAACATCCTCCCGCGCATGGGCCTGGAGACCCTCCGCGAGGGCTACAGGCGAATCCTCCGCTACATCTACTCCCCCAAGCATTACTACGAGCGCATCCTGACCTTCCTGCGCGAGTACTGCCCACCGAAGGTCAAGACCACCCCGAGGTTCAGGGACATCTTGGCTTTCGTTCGTTCGATCGTCCGACTGGGCATCCTGGGGCGCGAGCGTTTCCACTACTGGCGGCTGCTCCTTTGGACCCTCCGCCATCGTCGAGACTCACTCGGTGTGGCGGTCGCCATGGCAATCTGCGGGTATCATTTCCGAAAAATCGCGGAACGCGTCTCCAACGGCTCAACGGTCCGGGGAGAATGAAGGCGGTTGCTATGTTTGCGCGACTAGGCCCCCTTGGCGTCTTGGCGCTCGTGTTGGCCCTGGGGTGTGGCTATGCGGCGATCCTCAAGGGATCGATCGTCGCAGGCGTGGTGGCGGTTCCCGCTATCGGCTACGTCTTCATGCAACTGTTCCGTCGAGGCGATGCCTGACGCATCGCCGACCAGAGAGGAAACATTAGTTGGCAGAGTCGAACAACCGGGGGAGTTTTTCGGACTATCCTTTCGCGACAAGCGTCCTGGCGGATGTGGCGGCCGCGGGCTACGAGAGCCCCACGCCCATCCAGGCGGCGTTCATGCCACTGGCGATGGCGGGCAAGGACGTGATCGGCCTGGCACAGACCGGGACGGGAAAGACTGCCGCCTTCGCCCTTCCGATCATCGAGCGGCTCGCTCAGCGGATGGAGATGGGCGCGGTGGTGCTCTCCCCCACGCGCGAACTCGCACGCCAGACAGCCGACATGTTCGACCTGCTGGGTCGCTCCAGCGGCATCCGGGTCGCAACGGTCGTCGGCGGCACGCCCGTCAGCGACGACTGGAAGGCCCTGGCCTCGTGGCCGAACGTCCTGGTGGCTACCCCGGGACGCCTCATTGACCACATCGAGAGCCGCACGGTGTCGCTGAGCGAGGTGGAGGTGCTCGTGGTGGACGAGGCGGACAGGATGCACGACATGGGGTTCATGCCCCAGCTGCGGCGC
>CAYYCI010000500.1:0-3695 GCA_964470215.1 uncultured Planctomycetota bacterium | reverse complement strand
CCACGAGCGAGAGTTGGCAACCAGCCAGGGCATTCTTTTCCTTCTCGCCTGGCAATTGTTTGCGGTGCAAAAAGCGTGCCAAGGCCCACACGCCCCGGCGCGCTGCCATCCCGGGTTTCCTCATAGATGAGCCACCACATGTCCCCATGTGTGCCCATGCGTGTTCGCCTGTGGCGATCCTCCCGGGCCGCGTCTACCTGCGTTCATCTGCGGTTCCACCCGGCCCGATCCGCTTCGTGCCCTTCGTGTCCTTCGTGGATCGATCACTCCGACGTGATCCGGACCTCGAGGGCGTGGCCACGCTGGACGACGATGGGTTCCCGGAGCCGGATGAGCAGCCGGGCGTCTTCGAGGGAGTGGGTGGCGGGGATGGGCTTGCCGTCGAGGCGGACGGCGACGCCGGGGCGTTTCATCCCCTGCGGCAGGGCGAAGGCGAGCGAGCGCAGGCGCAGCCGCCCCCAGCGGACCTCGATGCGGTCGGTTTGTGTGGCGCCCCGCCGCTTCTGGCTGAAGAGGCCCCAGCCCTCGGCGGCGGTGAAGGCGGCCGCGAAGTTCCCTGGCGTGAGCCGCGGGGCGAAGCCGATGTGGCCCCGCGGGCCGTGGTACTCGAAGCCACACAAGGCCGTGAAGGCGCCCCAGGACGCCATGGCCCTGGCGTAGTGGTCGCCACACTCGACCTCGTTGAACGGGTTGTGTTTCCGTGGGTGGTAACGTTCGTGGATTCCGCGACAGATGGCCAGCGCCTCCCTCACCATGCCCTCCCAGACCATGTGCCCGGCGACCTGATATTCGATGCCCGTCCAGACCTCGTTCTTGTAGCGGACGCCCTGGGCGAGGTAGGGGCTCCTGGGCCAGGTGCAGGTGAAGAGGCCGGCCTCGCCCGGTCGCGCGAACCACCTGCCCGGGGGATGGGCCTTGTTGTGGGGGCCGACGTCGGGTGCCCAGTTGTATTTCCAAATCGAAGCGAGGGCCTTCTTGACGAGTTCGGGCGGGTAGATGTAGCCGAGGGCAAGTTGGTGTGCCCATCCCTGGCCGAAGACCTGATCGGAGAGGCAGCCGGTGGCGTACTGGAACTTCGGGTGCTTCTTCAGGTCGACGCGCTGGATGAAGTATTCGCCGTTCCAGAGTTTTTCGATTGTCAAGCGGCGGCCGCTTTCGAAGATTCTGTGGCAGCGGGCGGCGAAGTCCTCGTCGCCCATCTCCCTGGCCATCTCCTCGCCGGCGCGTAGGGCGGCGAGGTAGAGCGAGCCGACGAATGTGTTGGGGCCATAGAAACTGATGTCGTAGGTGTTGTGTTGGGCGTCCTCGATGAGGCCATCGTCGTTGCCGTCGTGGCGGATGGAGTAGAGAAGCGCCTTCTTGATTTTCGGCCAGTTGCGCCGCAGGAACGAGTTGTCGGGGGATGTGAGGTGTTCGCGGTAGGCCTTGAGGATGGTCCCACACTGGCCGTCGGCGGCGTAGGCGCGGTTGCTGCGGAAGCCGACGAGTCCGGTGGCGGGGTCGAAGCCTTGGCCGAAGTCCTGCATCTCGCGGGCCGAGCGCTCGAGGCTGGGGAAGAGGCGAGCGACGGCCTGGGAGTAGTTCCACACGTGGGTGCAGGTCCCCGCGCAGCAGCCCACGCCTTCCCAGGCCCAGAAGCGGCCGTTCTTCCACCACTGGCAGGTGCCGGTGGCGAGGTTCGCCACGGTGGAGTGTAGGCGGAAGAGGAGCCAGCGGGGCAGGGTGCTGTCGGCATAGAAGGTCTTGTGCCAGAGGCGGGTGTCGCCAGCCAGGCGGGAGTAGTTTCCCAGGACGTAGTCGGCCACGGCGGGAGCGTCGGCGAAGCGGGTGGCGTAGCGGCGGCCGCGGGGGTGATTGGGGAAGTGCCAGGCGAGGACGAACGCGAAGGTGTGGGCCTGGCCGGGAGCCAGGCGCGCGGGGGCGCTGGCCAGGGCGAAGGAGCGGCGCTGCGCGACGGGCCAGACCGCCTCGGCCTGGGCCGAGATGCCCTTTCCCCACGGGGCGCCGGCGAGCAGCCGGGCGGCCGGCTGGCTCGGGCCGCGGAGCGCGAGGACCAGCGAGCCGAAGTCGAGCAGTTGGTCGAGGGGCATGGCTCGGCCGCGGCGCGGACGGTCGGCCAACTCGATGTGGTCAACGTTGATGTGGCCCCAGGCGCCGGAAGCGTCGTCCACGATCTCGATTCGGGCGGTTTCTCCTTCGAGGTCGGCCACGTCCCAGAAGTGCCATTCGAGGCGCTCGTTGTTGCGGCCGGTGGCGGTGCGGACGACCTTGCCCCCGACGCGGAGATTGATGCACGTGCGACCGGGATGGTTGCCGCCGCCGACGAGGAAGTTGATGAAGCGGCGCTCGATGACGAATGGCGGCGAGGTGAGGGTGCCGCGGGGGCGGTCGCCGCCGAGGTAGGTGTTGACGAGGCCCTTGCCGAGGAATCCGCTCACGCGCTGTTGCCTGGGCAGGGTGCCGTGGGCGGGTGCCTTGCCGAAGGCGGCGCCGGTGGCCTTCCAGTCGCCGTAGTCCGGCCCTTCGAAGTCGGCCAGGACGATGGTGGGCCGGGGCGTCTCGGCGCCTTTTGGCGGCGGAGCCGCCTCGGCGGTGTGGACGAGGTAGGTGTGGCCAGACTTCTCGACGACCCTGGTGCGGCGGTTCGCCAGTATGGCGAGAGCAGAGTGGATGCAAACGGCGTTCTCGAGCCAGCCGATGGCCGAGGCGGCCAGCGGGGCGGCGGAGACGTTGCGGACAGTGATCTCGAAGATGGTAGCGGGCAGGGCGGAGTCGGGGGCGTCGAGGGGGATGAAGGGCGAGAAGGCTTCGAGTTCGATGGCCACGGGGAAGCCTTCCTGGCGGTAGCGGACGAGGCCGATGGGATACTCGCCCGCGAACTCCACCTGGGGAAAATCCTCCTGGCACAAGCGCCGCACCACCAGGCCATCGGCCGTGCGACAGGCGACCGCGAAGCCGGAATCCACGGGCGAGGGTGGCCGATAGGTTCGGTAGCAGTTGGCGCCGTAGCCGGTGAAGACGTGGCGGTTGAAGATTTGCCAGGCGGCGAGGGTGCCGTCGCCGCGCAGGTAGAGTTGGCCAGCGGCGATGCCGCCGACGGGCATGCCGATGGTCAGGACGTCCTCTCCGCGCCAGGCCTGGCGCTCCCCGCGCTCGAAGAGGGAATCGAGCCACCGGCGGGAGAGTTTCTTCTCCGCTGGGACGTAATGGCCGAAGTCTTCGGGCGAGGCGGCGAGAGCCGCCGAGGAGATGGCGAAGAGGAGAAGTTCGAGGGAGAGGGCCGCGCGGGTCGTCATGACAGGCCTCCGGTCCGGGGTGGACGTCGTTCGCTCGGGCGCCGGGGTAATTGAAAGCATTATCGAGGAGAGTTTCAAGGGAGTTGGGCGCGTTCACAGATTCCACAGATTGCACAGATTACACGGACTGGGTAGGGCTGCGCGACGCCACGCACAGGCTGGAAAGCCTGTGCCACCAATAGGAACCCGATAGGTTGGAGGAACAAGGGGTTGTAGGGGGACGACACGTCGTGCCCCCTGTAGGCGGGGCGTCCCGCCCCGCGTTGCACAGGCTAGAAAGCCTGTGCCACCAAAAGCAGAGAAGGGGCGTAGGAAGCCTGAGAGTATGAAGGAAACCCGCGCGCAGCCTTGAAGGGACCGGGGCTGTGGGCTTTGGCACGCTTTTGTGCACCGTGGGTT
>CAYYCI010000499.1:0-3698 GCA_964470215.1 uncultured Planctomycetota bacterium | reverse complement strand
CGTGGTGGATGGGACGGGAGAGGGAAAACTGGTTGGCATGCTCGAGGCGCGGAAGGTGCGGCGCCATCTGGCAGAGGAAATCATTCGCCGCCAGCAGAAGGCCCTCGAGACGTAAGGCGGAGGCTCCGCGCCGCCGGCTTTCCTCTTCTCCGTGCGGCCTCGCGCAATCCCGGCTATACTATTGACAGGCTTACTATATCCGTAGGCGGATTCGGCGGTGGACGACCGGCTGGTCTTCCGCAAGTCGCGATGGGAGCTGATGGGCCGTGGGGCGGGCCTGGTGGGCATCTTGGCCTGGCTGGCCTGGCTCGCCGAGGCCACCGGGGAGCGGAGCCGCCCCGCTCTCTACCTCGGCCTCGTGGTCGCTGCCCTGCTGATACTCGTCATCCTCGACGACTGGCGCAAGCGCTTGATTCTGACTTCGGAGGGGATCACGTTCGAGTCGCTTGTCTCCCGAAGCGCTGCCTCCTGGGACGAGGTCGAGAGGGTGGAGGTGCCGTGGGGCGGTTTCGCGCGGCCGCCGCTGTGCCTGGCCTTGAAGCGAACCGGCGGGTCGTGGCTCTCGCGGCTCTTGCCGAGGCGGTTGGCGCTCGGCAACGACTGGGAGCGCCACCACGAGGTCGTCGCGCAGATCGTCTCGCGCGTCGCCCCGGGAGCATTGAGCGGTCGCTTGAAGCGTTTCCTGGCGGCGCCGGAGCGGGTGCCGCTCGGCTACCGACTGGTGTTGTTGGTGCTGCTGGCCGGGAGCCTGGGGGTGGCGGGCTATGCGCTCGTTGACGCATTGCGCGAGGGGTCGGTGGGCCCCATCGAGTGTTTCATTGCCAGCGGCGCGATGTTCGTGGTGGCCTTCGTTGGCGCGCCGGTCGGCCGGGAGAAGCCCTTCAAGGCCACTCTGGTGAGGTTCTACGGCCTGGCCGGAGCGGCTCTGGGCGCGTCTTACCTGCCAGCGCTCCTCCAGGGCCACTCCCCCGTCCTATTGCTCGTGTTGGCCGGTTTGGTCGGGTTCGGAGCGGTGTTGTGGATGCTGTGTCTGCCGGTGCGGGTGCGGGCCTCGCGCGCGAGCGCCCTGGTGGCCATCGGCTCGCTTTCGGCGATCGCCCCGACCTGGTGGCTGGGGCTCAGGGAGCCTGTGCCGGCGTTCCGCAGCGAGCGGTTGGCGCAGGTCGAGTCGCCGCCGGGCTGGGCGCCAGATGGAGAGGCGGTGTGTGTTGTCGCGGTGGGACCTCGAGGGCGCGACCGGCGCTGCCTGGTCCTGGAGACCGCGGGCGCGGCCTGCCGGTGGTTCGATGTTCACGACCTGCCGAGCCAGGTTGTGTTCCTGCCCGGCGGGCGGGTGCTCTACCATAGCCGGCGATTCTGCCGCGTCGAGGGGCAGGTGGACGCGGTGAGCGAGTTGTGGGTCTGGGAAGGCGGGCTCGAGCGGCGGATCGCGGCGCCGCCTCGGCTGAGGGTTGCCTCGGAGGGCTTCGTGGCCAGGGATGGCTCGAGGGCCGTGATGCTCGTCCAGAACCACAGGGGGGAGGGCTGGGGACTGGCGTTCGTGGACCTGGCGCGGGAGGTGCTCATGCGCGAGGGTGGGGGGGAGGACTTCTCGCGGTATCGCAAGGTGCGTTGGGCGGCGGATGGCTCGCTGGTCTTCACCGAGTTCCACGAGCGCGACCAGGAACACGAGGCCCGGCTCGCGCTGGCGGCCCTGGCCCCCGGCGCCGAACGGCCGGCGGAGTTCTACCGCGTCGAGGCGCCCGACGTGTGGCTGCAATTCTCGCCAGATGTCCGCTGGGCGCTCGTGGCGCTCAAGGACGCGCGTGGTCTCATCACCGGGTATGAACTCGTGGACGTGGTGGAGCGTCGTTCGGAGCCGCTGGCACTGCTGGGTCGTCCGGCCCTCCACACGGTTAGTTGGTCATCCGATGGGAAGGCTCTGGCCTACGCCACACACCTGGAGGGGGACCAGACGCTCGTCGTGGCGTACCCCTCGGATGGCCGGGTGGTGCGCTCCTATGTGGAACGAGATGGGCGGATCGGGGAAGTGGCGCTTTCGGCGGGAGGGCGCATGGCCGCGTGTGTGGTTCGCGGGCGCAGGTCGTTCTTCATCCGGGTCGTCGAGACCCTGACCGCCCGCACGGCCAAGTTGCGGCATTGGATGCCCTACTTGCCCGTCAAGCCGCCCGTCTGGTCGCCGGTTGGACAGAGATTGGCTCTCACCCACTACGAGAGCCTCGCTCCCGGCAAGCCGGCAACGAGGCTCTACGTCTATGATTTCGGTTCGGGGTGGTAGGCGCCCTCAGGGGCGGAACTCGTAGACCTTCTCGCCGTCGAGGGCATAGAGAATGCCCCTGCGGGTGACGAAGAGCCGGTCGGGCGAGTACTCGAGCTCCTTCGCCACGATATTGAAGCGCAGGGCGCCGGTGGTCTCGAATGCTCGCAAGTAAACCCCGCCTTCGGAGGCCGCCGCGTAAACCAGCCCGATGGGGTCAACGGCCGCCGAGCGGACGTAGTCGAGGGAGGCGGCTTCGCTCCTGGCCCAGGTGGGGTCGAGGGTGCCGTCGGGCTTGACCTTGACGACGGGCCCGCTGCTGCGGCGGATGTAGAGGTTGCCGTCCTTGTCGGCGCCGCCGTCCTCGGGGCGGCTGTCCCCAGGGAGCTCGATTGTCCGCGCCGCCGAGCCGTCGGGTCGCAGCCTCACGACGTAGTGGTCGCCGCAGAGCGCGTAGAGGTCGCCCGTGGTGTAGTCCATGAACAGGCCGTTGAGGTCGTCGGGGAGTTCGGGGCTGAGTTTGGCCTTGGGTTCGGGCTTATCGGCTCCCCAGTCCTCGGGGAAGACCCACACCTGGTCCTTGCCGCCCTCTCGCAGGGCGAGGTAGAGGGAGCCGCGGCCGTCGGCCACGACGGCCTTGATCTCCACTCCGAAGTCGAGTTTGAGAGCGTGGCCTGGCTTGCTATCGGCGCCGACCACCCGCAATTCGTTCTTGGCGCTGCGCGCCCCGAACGACGAGGCCACGTAGTAAACACGTCCGGTCGGCCCGACTGCGAAACACTCGGCCCTCTCGGGCAGGCGATAGGAGCGGGCGAGGCGGGGCGGCCGCTCTCCGCGCTCGCCACCGCAACCGCCAACGACAAACACGCCCGCGACTACGAAGCAAAGCCATTTCGTGGCTCGTCGCATAGCCTCCTCCTGGGACCATAACCACGGACCTCGCATCGTCGTCTGCGATCCAATTTAACCGCTTCGGCACGGCCTGGTCAAGCGGGCGAGCCCTCGGCAGCAACGCGGAAAGAGGGCGCGCTGGGGCGTGGGTGCTTTGGCACGCTTTTTGCCCCGCTATCAATTGCCAGGCGAGAAAGAAAAGAATGCCTTAGCCGGCTGCCAACTCCGACTCGTCCCTCCGAAGCCCCGTGGTCCGAACGCTTCGCTTCGTCTCGACAACGCATTCTTTTCTTTGTCGCCTGCATTGGAAACCCACGGCGCACAAAAGCGTGCCAAAGCCCGCAGCCCCGGCTTCTCTCGGTCCGATCCTGGCCTGGGACTGTTTGTAGGGGAAAGATTGGTGGTTGGGAAGTTCAAGGGTTGGCGCGGTGGTGGAGGAGGGCGAGGATGTGGTCGGCGGCTCGGCCTGCCGCGCCGGGTTCTCCTAGCCTGGGCCGGACGACTTCGGCCAGTTCCCTCTCGATTCGCTCGAGGCCGCCGCTTCGGATGA
>CAYYCI010000498.1:0-3712 GCA_964470215.1 uncultured Planctomycetota bacterium | reverse complement strand
GGGCAGGAACTGGCGCTCGCGCACCACCTTGACCCTCTCGCCGCCGATGCGCGCGTAGTAGGCGCGCGGGACCCATTCCGGCGGCATCTTCATCGTTTGTTCGATGGGCTTGAGCGAGGTTGTGACCAGCCACACGAACGGGAACAGGAAGACGACGGAGCCCGCGACGAGGATGGCGTGGACGATTGCCGCTCTGGGCCTCGAGAGTTTTCTCATCGCTCGTAGTGGATGTGGCGCTGCGAGACCTTCGTGGCCAGCAGCGTCAGGCTCAGGATGATGACGAAGAGAATCCAGGCCATCGCACAGGCGTAGCCCATGCGGAGATCCTCGAAAGCGAGGTTGAAGAGGTAGAACGTGTAGAAGGTAGTGGCGCGCTCCGGGCCGCCGTTGGTCATGATGTAGGGCGCGGCGAAAATCTGAAACGTCCCGATGATCCCCATAATGAGGTTGAAGTAGATCACTGGCGAGAGCATCGGGAGGGTGATGTGGAGGGTCTTCTGCCACCAGTTGGCGCCGTCAATCTCGGCCGACTCGTAGAGGCTCACGGGGATGTCCTGGAGGCCGGCGAGGTAGATGACCATCGAGTAGCCCACTCCCCAGAGGCCCATGATGATCAGGGCTGGCATGGCCCATGTGGGCGAGTCGAGCCAGGTAGGCAGCGACTTACCAGGCATGCCCAGGAGCGAGAGGGTGTAGTTGAGCACCCCGTACTGGCCGTTGAAAATCCAAAGCCAGAGGATCGCGCTCGCCACCACGGGCATGATCGAGGGCAGGAAGAAGATCGTGCGGTAGAACGCCATTCCCCGAACCTTGGTATTGAGCAGGATGGCGAGCGCCAGGGCGACCAGCATGCCGACCGGCAGCGACACCCCCGCGTAGTAGGCCGTGTTCTTCAGCGACACCCAGAAGACCTCGTCGTGGAGGAGCTCGCGGTAGTTGTCGAGGCCCATCCACACGGGGCTCTCGAGAACGGAGTAGTCGCAGAAACTGAAGAAGAAAGAGGAAGCAATGGGATAAAGCATGAAGACGCAGAAACCCACGATCCACGGGCTGAGGAAGAGGAGGGCGTTGCGCAGGTCGCGCCGTTCTTTCCGCGTCATGGTGTGGCTATCATACCCCCCTCCCCCGGCCCATTCAAGCGGCCCGCCGGTGGCCTCGACCCGGCCCCGGCAATCGAGGGCCGCAGACTTCGGAAGTGTCCTGGACGCTGGACTAGAGACTCGCGCTCAGGATGGTTGCGACGGCCTTGCGGATTTCTTCCTGCGCCGCCCGGCACCGGGCCTCGTAGGCATTCACTTCCTCGGGGAGCATGTCGCGCGGGCCGCGGTAGTTGTCGGGATCGTCAACATATGGGCAATCCCCGGGCCAGATGCCCAACCGGATGCCCACCTCCGGGGACGTGCACAGGGGGTTGAGTTGGTAGCGGCGAGGATAGATGGTGCAGAGCATGGTCATCTCGTCGAGGAAGGGGCAGTAGAACGGAGAGAGGACAACCTGACCCTGGATGACCACCTTGACGCAGCAGCAGCGGCCACACTTGCGACAGAGAGCCTCGCGTTGTGCGTCCTGGGCCAGGTGGGCCTGATTGCTTGCCAACTCGCCCGCCTCTCCCAACAGCGTTGGCGCGAGCATGCTGGACGCACCCCTCCGGTACCCGAATTCTCGGCAGGAAACGTTCGCGGTTTAGCCCCTGCGTTCCCCTTCCTTCTGCTTGCCCGTCAGAGCCGCTTCGGATATGATGCCGGGCGAGGTGAGAGCATGCTCGTCTGTGGGATCGATCTCGGCGCCAGAACCTGCGAGGCCGTGATCCTCGACGCCAAAACCAGGAAGCGGGTGACGGCCGCCATGGCCGACACCGGCCACGACCCCGCGCGAACCGCCACCCGGCTCTTCGAGGAATGCCTCGCGGGACTCGGTGCCCAGCGGGGAGACATCGCGCGCGTCGTTGCCACCGGCTACGGCCGGGCCTCGTTCCCCTTCGCCGACCAGGCCGTCACCGAGATAACCTGCCACGCCCGGGGCGTCCGCCACCTCGTCCCAGAGGCGCGGACCATCGTGGACATCGGGGGGCAGGACAGCAAGGTCATCATCCTCGACGGGCGCGGAGCAGTTGCCGACTTTGCGATGAACGACCGCTGCGCCGCGGGAACGGGGCGGTTCCTCGAGATCGTCAGCCGAATCCTCGACCTGGACCTCGACCAGCTCGGCGAGGTTGCCGCCTCTGCGACTCGCCCGGTCGAGATCACGAGCATGTGCGCAGTGTTCGCCGAGTCGGAGATCATCGGCCTCCTGGCCAGGGGCACCCCTCGCCAGGAGGTGCTAGCGGGGGTCCACGCCTCGATCGCCCAGCGGATCGCATCGCTGGCATCGCGGTTGAACGTCGGGCCGCCGGGGGTCTTCACCGGCGGCGTGGCGCGCAACCACGGAATGGTCGAGGCGGTTGGCCAGGCACTGGGCCTGGAACTCACGGTCCCGCCGGAGCCGCAGATGACCGGCGCCATTGGCGCCGCGCTCATCGCCGCTGAGCGCGGGGAGAGTGTCTGATGGCCGGCAAGCCCGTGGTCCTCGCGCGATTCGACTCCCCCGCTGAAGCCCACGAGGCCCGAATCGTCCTCGAGGAGGCCGGCATCCAGGCCATCCTGGCCGACGACGTGGTCGTCACCCTCGCCTTCCCGGGCGCGCTGGGCCTCGGTGGAGTGAAACTCCTGGTGGCCGAAGGAGACCTGGGCGCGGCAACCCGAATCCTCTCCCACACCCCAGCCGCAGACAACCTCGTGGCCCAATCGCCGCACGAAGGCTGGTTCATCGCCATGCCAGCCCAACTCGAGGAGAAACTCGACCAGTGGAGGGCGGTCGGCGGCGAGCGGCTGAGGGTGGACTGGGTGGAAGGCTTCTCCTGCCACAGGACTTATGCCCTGACGCTGAGCGATTTCTCTGTGCCGGCGGAGCGGAAGCGGCGCATCTACATCGCCCAGCCCCACGCCCACGAGCCAGCCGCCACCGCGGGCATGGCCGACGTCATCGAGCAACTCCTGGCTGGAAAGGACCTCTTCGGCCGGCCGACAACCCTCGACCCCGACAAGGTCTTCGCCACCACGCTCCTGACCTTCAACCCCATCGGCAACCCCCAGGGCCGCGAGCGAGCGCCAGTGCTCTGGTGGGACGGCTCGCAATTTTCAAACGACGAGTTCTGGTGTTGGATGCGCGGCGAAGACCCCGACAACCCGGGCAAGATGTGGCTACGCCTCGACCTCTGGGACACCCGCGACCACCCGCACCACCCACGACCGGTCGGCATCGTTTACGAGCAGATAGACGAACACCGCTACGTCGAGCCAAACCGCTCACACCTGTCGTCCTACTTTCGGTTGTTCTTCAAGATGGACTCCGAGTTCCATTACCACCATTGGCTCGACCTGCATCAGACGGAGTTCGTCGGATCGCCTCATGAGACCATGGTTCTCCTCCCGCTGGAGGGTCTGGCTACCGGCCGAATCCTCCAGGAGGACATCGTCTGGGGCAAGAGGATTATCGAGACCTGGCAGCGGGCGGGATTCAACCCGGTGCCGGAGCCCCGCCGCCTCGGCTACAAGGACAAACAGGCCGAGTACTTCAGGCGGGCCTGGGGCGAGCTCCACAAGCGAATGAACATCATCTCGACCGAGGTGAAGAACAACTCGCCAGACCTCCCGCCCGACCGCCAGATGGAAGC
>CAYYCI010000497.1:0-3716 GCA_964470215.1 uncultured Planctomycetota bacterium | reverse complement strand
CCCACCCGCCGCCGATGGGGTTATCGAGAACCCCATAATCAGGGGCCACACTCCCCGCCACGCCCCGGGCCAGCGGCCCGCCACGCTCTTCCACCCCTGATTGGTCCCCCGCGGAGGATTCGGCTTGCGCCGGTCGCCCCCGGACGCTACGATCCCACCTGCCGGAGAGCCAGGCCGATGCCGCGCACTGCCTCGAGTCCGAAAAGGGCCGCCTCGTCGGGGGCGCCGAACCTCCTCGTTGCCCTCGCCGACCAGCTCAGGCCCCATTCCACGAGCCTCGAGCCCGCCGCCCCCTTGCGAACGCCCAACCTCGGGCGCCTGGCGGCCCAGGGCGTCAACTTCGTCAATGCCATCTCGAACACCCCGCTGTGTGGCCCCTTCCGCGCCTGCACGCTCACGGGCCGCTACCCCCACGCCAACGGCGTCATCGCAAACTGGCAACGCCTGCCCGAAAACCAACCCACCCTCGGCCGCAACGGGCCCCAGCCGCCAGGGGCATTCCTGGCCAGTTATGCAGGCTACGAGGACTTCCACCTCGGCTGGGAGTATCGCGGGGTGAGGACGAAGCGCCACACCTACGCCCGCTCGCTATTCGAGTTGCTCCGGGACTACGCCCCCCAGCCTGGCAGGGCCTACTCGCGCACCCCGGAGGTCTTCCTCTTCGACAACCTCGAGGACCCCTACCAGCAACACAACCTGGCCGGTGACCCGACCCATGCGGCGGTCCTCGCGGGACTGGAGGCCCTCCTGGGTGGGCACCTGAGAGCCACGGGCGACAGTTTTCGCCCCGCCACCGACTATGCCCCCTGCTACCGCCGCGGCCGCCGCATCCGCCCCCTGCCATGAGGCAGGCTTGCGAATCCCGCCCCCTTTGCTTCAATTAGAAGCGGTGCGTGCGTCCGCTGAAGGAGGCCAGATGATGGAAAGCCTCGAGGAACGCAGGAAGAGGGTGCGGAAGATCATCTCGCGCCTGAAGAAGCGCTACCCCGACGCCCGATGCCTGCTCGACCACTCGAGCCCCCTCGAGCTCCTGGTGGCCACGGTCCTGGCCGCCCAGTGCACCGACGAGCGGGTGAACCAGACCACCCCGGCGGTCTTCGAGCGCTTCAGGACTGCCGAGGACTACGCCAGGGCTCCTCTGCCCACGCTCGAGAGGCTCTTCAAGTCGTGCGGGACGTTTCGCCAGAAAGCGCGGGCGGTCAAGGCGGCCTGTCAGGCGCTCGTCGAGCGCCACGGGGGCCAGGTGCCACGCGACCTCGAGGCCCTGGCCAGCCTCCCGGGGGTCGGGCGCAAGACCGCCAACGTCGTCATGGCCAACGCGTTCGGGGTTCAGGGGATCATCGTGGACACCCACGTCCTGCGCCTGAGCGGGCGCCTGGGCCTGGCCTCGGCGCATAACGTCGAGAAGAAATATGCGGACAAGGTCGAGGCGGAGTTGGCCGAGGTGGTGCCGAAGAAGGACTGGACGCTTTTCTCCCACCTGCTCAGTTTCCACGGTCGGGCGATCTGCAAGGCGCGCAAGCCCGCCTGCGGCGAGTGCCCCATCGCCGCTCTGTGTCCGTACCCCGACAAGACGCCCTCGGCCTGAGCGCGTTACTCGACGGTCACGCTCTTGGCCAGGTTGCGCGGCTTGTCCACGTCGCAGCCCCGCAAGACCGCGATGTGGTAGGCGAGCAACTGGAGCGGCACCACCGAGAGCATCGGCACCAGTGGCTCCGGGGCCTCGGGGATGTGGATGACGTGTTGGCACTTCTTGGCCAGGGTCTTGTCGCCCCTGGTGGCCACGAGGATGACCCTGCCGCCTCGGGCCTTGACCTCCTCGACGTTGCCCTGGATTTTCTCGTAGACGCTGTCGCGGGGGGCGATGAAGACGGTGGGCATGTCGCGGTCAATCAGCGCGATCGGGCCGTGTTTCATCTCGGCTGCCGGGTAGCCCTCGGCGTGGATGTAGGAGATTTCCTTCAGTTTCAGCGCGCCCTCCAGGGCGATAGGGAAGTTGTAGCCGCGGCCCAGGTAGAGGAAGTTCCTCACATACTCGTAGCGCTCGGCCAGGCGGATTATCTTCTCGTCCTCCGAGAGAATGGTCTCGACCTGGGCCGGAACCGCCTCGAGGGCCCGGACCATCTCCGCCGCGTGGGCACTCGAGAGGCCCCGCATCCGACCCAGGTAGAGCGTCAGGAGGTAGAGGACGACCAGTTGCGAGGTGAATGCCTTGGTCGAAGCCACCCCGATCTCGGGCCCAGCGTGAAGGTAGACCGTGGCGTCGGCCTCGCGGGCGATCGTGCTGGCCACCACGTTGCAGATGGCCAGGGTGAGTGCCCCCCGCCGCTTGGCCTCGCGCATGGCGGCCAGCGTGTCGGCCGTCTCGCCCGACTGCGTGATCGCGATCACGAGCGAGTCGTCCTCGATTATCGGGTTGCGGTAGCGGAATTCCGAGGCGTATTCGACCTCCACGGGTAGGCGCGCGAACTCCTCGAGCATACACTCGCCAACCAGCCCCGCGTGCCAGGAGGTTCCGCACGCGGTGATGATCACCCTGCGGGTGCGCCGCAGGCGGTTGGCGATGGGGTCGAGTTCGGGAAGGACGGCACACCAGTCCTCGCGGTCAATCCGCCCGCGCATCGCGTTGCGGATTGATTTCGGCTGCTCCATAATCTCGCGCTGCATGAAGTGCTCGTAGCCGCCCTTCTCGATGTCCTCGATGTCTATCTCGACGTGGTGGACCGTGCGGTCGGCGGGGGTGGCGTGGGGAATGCTGCGGATGTTGACGTTCTCGCGCTCGATGACCGCCAGGTCGCCGTCCTCCAGGTAGATTATCTGGCGGGTGTGGCCGAGGATGGCCGCCAGGTCCGATGCCACGAACTGCTCGCCGTCCCCGACCCCGACCACTATCGGGCTGCCCTGGCGCGCGGCCACGATGCGGTCAGGGAAATCCACGTGCAGCGCCGCGACCCCGTAGGTCCCCTCGACCTGGCGGAGCGCCTCGCGGACCGCCCCCTCCAGGTCGTCGCGACCGTCGAGGTGTTCCTCGACCAGGTGGGCGACCACCTCGGTGTCGGTCTCGCTGCGAAACGTGTGGCCCCGCTCCTGGAGGCGGGCCTTCAGCACCTCGTAGTTCTCGATGATCCCGTTGTGGACGATTGCCAGGCGGCCCGAGCAGTCGAAGTGTGGATGCGCGTTGACCTCCGTGGGCGGGCCGTGGGTCGCCCAGCGAGTGTGGGCGATGCCCACCGTCGCGCTGGGCGTGGCACCGTTGAGTTTCTCCTCCAGGGCCGCGATTCGACCGAGCGCCTTCAGAGACCGCAACTCCCCCTCCTCGATGACGGCCAGGCCGGCCGAATCGTACCCCCGATACTCCAGCCGCTTCAGCCCCGTCACCAGGATCGGAACGGCGGGCTTCTCCCCGATGTAGCCGATTATCCCACACATGGAGCGGTCCCCTCGCGTGCTGGGCCAGGGACACCCTCCCGAAGTGAAAACTAGCCCACCTCCGGGCCGCTGTCAACCCTCGGCCATGTCGTGCTCCGTTGATCAGGCGACCATGCGCTTCCTGCCGGGCCGTCGGCCCACGAAAGGGTCGGTGGCACAATCTACGAGGAAGCCTGAACCAACCGCGGAGCGGGGCGCGAGGGCTTTGGCACGCTTTTTGCACCGCAATCACTTGCCAGGCGAGAAGGAAAAGAATGCCCTGGCTGGTTGCCAACTCTCGCTCGTGG
>CAYYCI010000496.1:0-3733 GCA_964470215.1 uncultured Planctomycetota bacterium | reverse complement strand
CTGGGAATAGACACCCCCGAGGACTACCGCCGCTTCGTCGCCCGCTGGCGACAAACCCATGGACAAGCCTAGCGACCCCCTCCGAGGCCTCATCCCCGTCGGCGCTCCTCCTTGCCCGTCCGTGCTCGTCCGTGTTTCTCCATGCCCTCAACCCGGGGTGCGTTGCTGCTTTAGAACACTCGCAGTATAATCGGGGTGTCCTCGCAACGAGCGTCGGATGGGAGGCTCCTTGTGGCGACCCCGTCAACCGCCCAGCTGGCCGAGGCGCTCGCTGCCACCGCCGCGAGACTCGCCCGGTCGGCTCGGACGGAAGAAGAACTCAAAATCGGCTTCGAGAAAGCGCTGGCTCCCGCGCTTGCCGCAATCGGCATCTCGTCCGAGCCCCGCTACGAACGCCTTGCCGGCACGGGAAGCCTCTATCGCGGCCGACCCGACGCCGTCCACGGCCAGGTCATCGTCGAGTATGAGGCGCCCGGCGCCTTCCAGAGCGAGCGGATGGTCGCCCACGCACGCGAGCAGTTGGTCGCGTATATGGGCGCCGAGGCGGCGGAGAACAAACTCGACGCACACGGCCTCAGGCGCATCGTGGGCGTCGGGTTCGATGGCCAGGCCATCTTCTTCCTGCGCTACCGCGGCCAGACCACCCGGCAGGTCAAGCCCGAGGCCTTCGCCCAACAAGGCCCCTATCCGTTCACCCCCGACGCGGCCCGGACCTTCCTCACCTACCTGAGGTCGCTCGCCCGGCAGCCGCTGACGGCCGAGAGCCTTGCCGAGCGATTCGGGCCGAAAGGCCGGGTCGCACCTCTGGCCGTCTCGGCGTTCGTGGATGCCCTCACAAACTGGGCCGACGCCCGCGTCGGCGTCTTCCTCGACGAATGGAAACGCCTCTTCGGCATCATCTACGGCGAACACCTCCAGGGCCAACGGGAAAAAGAGGCCGCCGCACTCCGCAAACTCTACAGCGCACCCCCACAAACCCCCTTCCAGGAACTCCTCTTCGCCGTCCACTCCTACTTCGCCCTCCTCATGAAACTCATCACCGCCGAGTTGGTCGCCATGCGAGAAGAGCCGTTCGGCTCCTCGCTCTCCGACCGATTGACCCACATGGCAAACGAGGAACTCACCCGCCACCTCGCCGATATCGAGGCAGGCGGGGTCTTTGCAAGGCGCGGGATCACGAACTTCCTCGAGGGCGACTTCTTCCGCTGGTACCTCGACGCCTTCTCCCCTCGGATCGAGGAGGCGGTCCGCGAAATGGCAAGAGCACTCTCGAACCTCGAGGCTGCGACTACCACGGTCGCCCCGGAACACGCCCGCGACCTGCTGAAAAGGCTCTACCAGTACCTCGTACCGCAGGATGTCCGCCACAAACTCGGCGAATACTACACCCCCGACTGGCTCGCCGAACTGATGCTCAACGAGGTAGGCTACGACGGCAACACACTCACCCGCCTCCTCGACCCAGCATGTGGCTCCGGGACCTTCCTGGTCCTTGCGATCGAGCGCGCAAACCAGTGGGGAGCCGCCCACGGCGAACCACGCCTCGAGACCGCCAAGCGCATCCTCGCCAACATCTGGGGCTTCGACCTCAACCCTCTCGCGGTGATTGCCGCCAGGGCCAACTACCTCTTCGCCCTGGGCGACATGGCCGACCTGCTCCCCGCCCTCGAGCTGCCCATCTACCTCGCCGACTCGGTCCTCTGGCCCGAAATGGGCGACCAGATGACGCTGAACTTCGCCGGCGGCGAACACGTCAAGGTCTCCACCTCCATCGGCGAGTTCCACGTCCCCGCCATCTGGATTCGCAACAGGGGCTTCTTGATGGCGAGGGCCGCGCCCCTCGTCGAGGAGATGGCAAAACAAGCCTACGAGGTCTCCGAGGCCCTCGGCCGGCTCAAGGCCGAAGGCCTCGCGTTCCCCCCGCACGAGAAGGTCATCGCCAACTTCTACCAGGAGGTCGCCCTCCTGGAGAAAGAAGGCAAGAACGGCATCTGGGCGCGGTTCCTCAAGAACGCATTCGCCCCAATGGTCGCGGGCGCCTTCGACCTCGTGGTCGGCAATCCCCCCTGGGTCCGATGGGGCTACCTGTCGGACGAATACCGCCAGGCCACCCTCGGCATGTGGAAGCGCTATGGCCTCTTCTCATTGAAGGGCCACGCCGCACGCCTCGGCGCAGGCGAGAAAGATTTCTCCATGCTCTTCACCTACGCCGCCGCAGACCACTACCTGGCCAAAGGCGGCAAACTCGCCTTCCTTATCACCCAGGAGGTCTTCAAGTCGAAAGGCGCAGGCGAAGGATTCCGCAGGTTCCAGTTAGGCCAGGGCGAACCCATCAAAGTCCTCCGAGCACACGACCTCGTCCAGGTCCAACCCTTCGAGGCAGCCACCAACAAGAGCGCTGCAATAGTCCTCAAGAAAGGCCAGAAGACCAGATACCCGGTCCCCTACTTCCTCTGGATGCGCAAGAAAGGCGTCGGCTCCGTCCCGACGAATCTCCGCCTCGATGAAGCCAGGAAACTCCTCAAGCGAACCAGGCTCCTGGCGCAACCAGTGGGCGGACCCTCCGGCCCCTGGCAGACAATAACCAAGGCGCAACGCTGGCTCACACGACTTCATGGCAAGAGCGCGTACAGGGCCCGACGCGGCGCGAGCACCGAACCATACGGCGTATTCTGGCTGGAGCTCGTTGATGTCCTCGCCAACGGCGACCTGCTCGTCCGGAACATGCCCCGGAAGGGAAAGCGGGAGGTCCCGCAGGTCGAGGAGCGGATCGAACCCGACCTCGTCTTCCCCGCGCTCCGCGGCGCCGACATCCAGCGCTGGAAAGCAACCCCCCGCATCCTCGTCCTGATGACCCAGAACCCGCAAGAGAGAGAGCCCTTCGCCGAGAGCCAGATGAAGGCCCGGTGGCCCCGCACCTACACCTACCTTACCAGGTTCAAGGACATCCTGCTCTCGCGCGGCTCGAAGGTGGTCAGGCAATTCGCCGAGCGAACCGCCTTCTACGCAATGTACGGCATCGGCCCATACACGGTCGCACGCTACAAGGTCGTCTGGAAGCGGATGGCCAGCGACATCTTCGCCGCCGTCGTCTCCCAACACAAGACCCCCTTCGGCTACAAGACCATCGTCCCCACCGACACCACCTCCCTCTTCGCCACCGACAGCGAGACCGAGGCCCACTACCTGTGTGCCATCGTCAACTCAGCGCCCGTCCGCGAGTTCATCAGGTCGTACTCCTCGGCGGGCCGGGGCTTCGGGGCGCCCTCGGTCATGAACCACCTGGCAATCCCGAAATTCGACCCGAAGGACAAACTCCACCGCGCACTGGCCCGCACTTCCAAGTCCCTCCACACCCACGCGGCCAAAGGCAACGCGAAAAGAATCGAAACCCTGGAACGCCAGAACGACGAACTCGTCATCGCCCTCTTCAGCCCCAACGCTCACACAACCAGCCAGCGCTGACGACTCGCGCATTCGGCTGTGAAGAGACACATCAGACAGGCGAACCCCACGTCTGGCGCAACGCTCCAGGGCCGACCGAAAATCCTGAGACTACGAAGGAAACCCGCGGGTGGCGTTCAAAGAGGTTGAGGGAAGCGTGCGAATGCTCACGTGGAGCGGCCTTCCGGGCGAATGGCCTCGACGTGCTACCGGGTTGTCACGCTCTCGCACCGCAGGGGGCTTGTGGCACGAGTGGGGGCTTTTGCTATAATGAACCCAACAGAAGGGC
>CAYYCI010000495.1:0-3733 GCA_964470215.1 uncultured Planctomycetota bacterium | reverse complement strand
CGAAGGAAACCCGCGCGTGGTCTTGGTGGATGCTGGGGCTGTGGGCTTTGGCACGCTTTTGTGCACCGTGGGTTCCTGATGCAGGCGAGAAGGAAAAGAATGCTTTGTCAAGAGAACGCAAAGCGCTCGGTATGCGGAGCTTCGGAACGAGGAGTTGGAGTTGGCAGCCAGCCAAGGCATTCTTTTCCTTCTCGCCTGGCAATTGATTGCGGTGCAAAAAGCGTGCCAAAGCCCACGCGCCCCGGCGCGCTGCCATCCTGGGTTTCCTCACAGATGTGCCACCGGCGCAGCCGGGTGGAGCCTGTGCTGGGTGCAGAGGGCCTGGCCGATGCCAGTGTCCTCCCCGGCCCCGGCGCGAGTTGCCTGTGGTCTGGCGCGGCTTGTGTGGGCGTGGCTCAGGAGCGAGGCGGCTCCCACGTTCGGGCTCGGGAGGCCAGGCGCTCGACCTCGGCTGGGTCGAGCATGCCGGCGGCCTCTGCGAGGGCGGCTGCCGCGCCGCAGGCGGTTGCCAGCCGGAGGCGGTCCGCGAGGTCCTGATTGCGCCACAGTCCTGCCAGGTAGCCGGCCAGGAAGGCGTCGCCGCAGCCGACGGTGTTCCGCGGCTTCTCGATCTCGACGCGGCAGGCCAGTGTTTGTTTCGTGCTCACGGCCAGAGCGCCGAGCGCCCCGCGGGTGACCAGCACGGTCTGGACCTTCCCCAGGAGGGTGGAGGCGGCATCGAGGAGGTCTGGTTCGCTTTCGGGGGCGAGTTGGCGGTCGAGGAGTTCGCCGAGTTCGGCGACGTTCGGCTTGACGATGCGAGCGCCCGCCTCGACCGCTGCGGCCAGGTGGGGGCCATTGAGGTCGGCGACGAGTTTCGCGCCCCGAGCCCGGCACAGACGCATCAGCGCGGCGAGTTCCCCGCAGCCGACCCCGGGCGGCAGGCTCCCACAGAAGACTGCCAGGGTCCCGGGTCCGACGAGTTCACGGAGGCGGGTCCTCAGGACCTCCAGAGCGGCGGGTTCGATGGTTGGTCCGAGCTCGCGGATATGGGTGTCCGTCCCGGCTTCGGGGTCGAGGATTGTAGTGTTTGTGCGGGTGGGGGAGGGGATGGAGACGAAGGTGGGCGAGACCGGCGATCGGGCGAAAGTCTCCTCGAAGAATAAAATTTCGCGCTGGCCGACGAACCCGGTGGCCCGGGATGGCACGCCGAGCGCGGCCAGAGACCGCGACACATTCACCCCCTTGCCGGCCGGCTGGACGCGAATCAGGCGTCCGCGAACGTGGCCGCCGACTGCGAAGCCGGGAACCTCGAGGGTGCGGTCAATCGCGGTGTTGAGCGTTACGGTGAGGATGTCCACCGCGTGGGCCTGGCAGGGTCAGGGAGAGGGCCTTTTCTGTGGCTCGACGCCGAGTTCCTGGCGGACGGCGGCCCGGAAGCGTTCGGCGCGCTCGATCAGGCCGGTCTTCATCGCCGCCTTCTCGTCGTCGGCCACCACTTTCATGGGCACGACCTTCTCGAGGACGAACGGGTAGGTCCGCACGTCGTTCACCCACCCTGGCCACAGGTTCTCGGCGAAGAAGTCAATGGGGAACTGCTCGTACCACGGCGGCTTGACCAGGACGAGGAGGCGCTCGCGGTGGTAGCCCTTCTTCTCCAGGACGATCTCGTGGTGGCCGTACCAGGTGAAGGGGAAACGGACGGGCGTGGGCTGTTCGAGCAGTGTGCCGTCGAAGGTCACGCGGGCGCCCGGTGGACGCGAGAGGATTTCGATCTCGCGGTGGACACATCCTGCGAGCGTCAAGGCTGCGAGCGCGAGCGACACGCGCGCCATCTTTCGCATCGGTTCTCCCTTAGATTTCCTCTATCGAGACCTCCAGGGTGTCGAGGTCAAGGAGCGCCACCGTCGGCCGGTCGCTGAGCCATCCGCAACACTCGCCTGGATTGAGCACGAGCGGCGAGCCTTTTTCGACCGCCACCTGGTGGGTGTGGCCAAAGATGAAGATGTCGGCATCCCTTTTGAGTTCCTCGCTGGCGCGGTTCTCATCGTGGGTGAGGACGATCCGCCGGCCACAAAGATCGAAGACGTGGGGCGAGGGGTGGATGCGGTCGGTGAGTTTGCGGATGCCGGCCTTCTCGCCGTCGTTATTGCCGAAGACGCCCGTGCAGGGGATTCCGCACTCGATGAACGGCTTGACGGCGAAGGGGGCGACCCAGTCGCCGGCGTGGATGATGTGGGCGACGCGGCGCTCGCGGAAAAGCGCGAGCGCCTTGCGCAGGGTCGTCAGGTTGTCGTGGGTGTCCGAGATCACCCCGACGAGCATCCCACTGCCTCCTGAGCGATGGCGCGATGGTAACAGCCGACCGCCACCCTGTCAAGCAAGTCGTATAGCGCGTGAGCCGCGGCTGTCGGTTCAATCCTCCTCCCGCTGCCCTGTGGAAGCGGCGGGCCGGGAGAAGCAACCGTGAAGCGAGACCGCCGGATGGTTTGCCGACGCCGCCGCGTGGGCGTCCATGAGAGCGGGCCTGGTGAAGGGGCGTGACGCGCTCATTGACAACCGGCCGCGGTAACTTATAATTGCCGCGGGTTTGACAGACCGCCGCGAAGGAGAACGACTGGAATGCTCAGATGCGCGTGGTTGCTGCTGTTGGTTTTCCAGGTAGCCGGCTGTGGGTATCTGGCCGACAGGGGCCGCGATGCGAAGGACATGGTGGACTTCGGGTTCACCACCTCGAGGAAGTTCTGCTTCGGTCTGTATCAGGACTACTTCAACCTGGTCCCCCACGGCTACTCGAGGATTGACGGGTGGTTCCACGGGGTGGGCGCGCGCCAGGTCGGGACGGTTCGCCTGCGCGACAAGACGTGGGGCCTTTTGGCCTGGGGGAGCGAGAAGAAGCAGTTGGGGGACTTCGACCCGGCCGAGCCGCGCCAGATTTCCCCCGGTCGCGTGGAGAAACTGAAGGCCGAAGGGAAGCCCCTCCCGACCGAGGCTCCCCGCTACCACACCGGCTTCCTGAGGATACCGCTCGAGGACAACGCGCCGCCCAGGACCACCTTCTTCACCTGACGCCGCAGCCTCCACATAGGCTGGTTCGGCCTATTCCTCTCGCTGCACGTGGACGAAGTGGTGGATTTCTTTCTGGGCTGGACGACTCTTGATATAATGGGGGACGACGATCGCGAGGAAGCGGTCGCCACGAGGAAGCCTCAACCAACAACGGAGTGAGCGAGCGAGTTGCCCACCATCTTCGGCATCTGTGAGAAGTGCCGCCAGCGCGTCCCCGCCACACACGAGGTCCGCGAAGGCAAGGTCTATCTGGTCAAGGATTGCCCCCAATGTGGCCGCACCGAGTCGCTTGTCAGCAACAATGCGGCCACCTGGGAGCGCAAGCGTCGCCTCTGGCGCTACGACCCCGACGCGCTCTTCGAGTGTCGCCTCAATTGCCACGAGTGCGGCCACCAGCACCACCCGCGGATGGTCTTTCTCGATGTGACCAATCGGTGCAACATGAACTGCCCCATCTGCATCAACAACACCCCGGCCATGGGCTTCGTGTTCAACCCGCCGATGGAGTACTTCGAGAAGGTGGTGGCGGGCCTGGCGCGGATGGAGCCGAAGCCGACGGTGCAACTTTTCGGTGGGGAGCCGACGGTTCGCGACGATCTTTTCGAGATCATCGCCCTGTGTCGCCGGCATGGCCTGAGGGTGCGGATCGTAACCAATGGCCTCCGACTGGCCGACGAGGAGTATT
>CAYYCI010000494.1:0-3734 GCA_964470215.1 uncultured Planctomycetota bacterium | reverse complement strand
GCCTGTTTTATCCACCAGGTGGCGTAGGTGGAGAAACGGCAGTCGGCGTCGGGGGAGAAGCGCTCGACGGCCTTCATCAGGCCGATGTTTCCCTCGGCGATGAGGTCGGCGAAGGAGAGGCCACGGTTGACGTAGTTCTTGGCGATGGAGACGACGAGTCGGAGGTTCGAGCGGATCATCTGCTCGCGCGCTTTGCGGTCGCCCTTCTGGATGCGCGCGGCGAGTTTCTTTTCCTCCTCGGGGGTGAGAAGCGGGATTTTGCTGATGTCGTCGAGATAGGCCTCGAGGGCGGCTTCGCGGATGATGGCTCTGCCTCCTGGCTACTTGCGGGCCTCGGAGAGGACGACCCAGGAGTCTCGCATGGCGGCGGCGCCGTCGAGGTCCTCGCTGAAGGTTTCGACCGTGTCGCCATCTTCGTTCGTGGTCGTGGAGTTCCAGCGGATACCCCGAGCGGTCAGGCCGACCCAGGCGACGCTGCCGTCCCAGAAGCAGACGTTGAGGCCCTTTCTCGCCCAGTGCGGCATTTCGTCGGAGCGGAAGAAGACGTCGGCCAGCAGGGCGTAGAAACCCATGGCGCGCTGCTCGGCGAGGTCGTTGCCGACCTCCTCAGCCGCCAGGCCCTCCGGGGGGAGCAACACGCTCTCGCCGGTGGCCATCTCGGGGAAGTAGTTATAGGCGTAGCCGACCATCTTCGGGATGTCGTCCTCGATGGGGTTCTCGCTGCCTCCGTAGCGCTTCGAGCCGGGGGTGTTCGGGCAGAAGTAAACTTCCTCGGAGCGAGCGTAGGCGTGGACAAACAGGAGCCAGAGGCCGGCGGGGACATATGTCGTCGTGGCGTTCTCGCCCTCGCCGGTGGTCACCTCGTTGCGACAGTAGTGGTTGTTGACGTAGTGGACGGCGTGTTCGGTGGTGGGCAGGCCGGCGTAGAGGTCTGGGAGGACTTGGTTGAAGTTGTTGGCGTAGGTTCTCGCTGCCTTGTAGATTTGGCTCAAGTTCCCGGCGCACTTGGCCACGCGCGCGGCCAATTGGGCGCGGCTGACGGCTGCCAGCAGCAGCCCGGCCAGCACCGTGATGACGCCGATCACCACGAGGAGCTCGACGAGGGTGAACGCCGAGAATTTGCGGCCGTCGTTTCGTCTGGCATGCATTTTCAGGTTTCCTGAGAAAGGCCGGCTGGGTTGACCCCGCCGATTGCATTATACCATTCCGCCCCGGCAGGTCAATACCTCGATCTGGCCTGTGAAGTCAACGCGCATTCTCTCGACGAAGGGGTCGTCAGGCTCGCCCGAGCGTGCGATCAGGCTCACGTGGTCGGCGAGGAAGGTCACGGGGCGCCAGTCCGCGGCCAGTTCGGCCGCGGCGTTACGGGCAGCCGCCTCGCCGGGAAAGCGCCCGACCGAGAGATGCGGCGTGAATCCGCCGCGATGGCGCCTCACCTCGTCGCACCACGGCGCTGCCCCCTGGAGGCGAGCCTGAAGCGCCCGGAGCGCGGCCGCGGGCTCCGGGCGAAGCCACAGGGTCGCCGAGCGCTTGCGGTGGGCGAACAAGGAGAACTCGGCCAGCCTCACCTCGAAAGGCTCCGTGCCGGAAATCGCCTCAGCCAGCCGCTCCGCCACCTGCCCGAACATTCCCTCGGGAACAAAGGGATAGAGCAGCGTCGCGTGGGGCATCCAGCGCCCGACCTTCGGGTCGTGGACCCGCCTGATCGCTTGAATCGGCTCCCAGACCGCCTCCGGCGGGATCAGCACCACGGCGCTCGTGTGGACCTTCGGCCCCGGCTCGACTGGCATGGCGGCTCCTGACCGTTATTCCAGGCGCCGGACGACCACATTGTCGAAAAAGACCGAGCGGGGGGGATAGTTGCTGTGGCTGCTCATTTGGAGGTAGAGATATGCCTTCTCGAAGCCGAGGTCGAGCCTCGGCAGGTCGAAGAGCAGTTTCCCGTTCTCGCGCAGTTCGACCACTCCGTCCCTGATGGTCAACTTCACCCTCTGGACCCCGATGGGGCGGCCCGTGCGCTGCTTGACCGGCCATCCCTCGGTGTAGAGGAGGCGGAGTCGCCCGCCGACCCTGCTCGCCAATTCGCAACGGCCGTTCTGCCCAGGGGGCACCCCGATATACTCGACCTTCAACCAGTCACTCTCCTCCTTCGGGGCATCCGAGGACGCTGGACAGAGATAAAGCCCAGCGGTCAAGTAGCAGCCGTTGCGTTGGCGGTTCCAGTCGAGTTCGAACTCGACCTCGACTGGCCGGCTGAGGTCCACGACCGGCTGGCGGGTCCCCACGCCGAGCCACTTCACCGTCTGGGGGCGCGTGCCGATTGTCGCGGCCAGGAGCCTCAGCCGTCCGTCCGCGACCTCGACCTTCCAGTCCTGGAAGTCGTGTTTTCTTGTCACCCTCCAGACCTTCTCGTCGAGGCTCTGGCCCTCGAAGCGTTCCTGGAGAATGACCTCGGCTGGCGCGGCCAGCGCAGCGGCCGTCACCAGCCACCATACCAAGAGGCTATTCGTCATCGCCGCTCTGGTAGAAATGGGTGCTGATGTAGAGGAAATCCAGGATGCCCACTGCCCCGTCGCCATTGATGTCGCTCTCCGGGCGGTCGTCGCGCCCGTTGTCGCCCAGGAACTGGGCCAGGTCGTGGACATCCACGACGTTGTCGTCGTTATAGTCTCCGCCGAGGAGTTTGTTCTGGCCAGTGAAGTCCGCCGTCAGGTCGGGCGCGGTCCCACCGATGTCCACTCGCCGACGCAGGAAGTGGTTCACCTCCTTGCAACTCACCGCCACCGCCCCCTCGGGCACGTTGTCCAGGATGACCTGTTCGGTCGCCTGGTGGTTGGTAAAAGAGATGCCAACGGCGCGTTCCTCGAGGACCGACCCGCCGGCGTCGGTGAAGGCGAAGCGGAAAGTCAGCACCGCCCCTGGCGAGCCAACGTAGTCCTCCAGTTCGATGGTCGCGGTCAGGGCGTTGACGTTGACCGTGAACTGCTTGGCGCCGGCGGCTGCCTGGTTCCCCGCGCGGTCCTCGGCGTTCGCCGCGACCGTGCAAGGGCCGTTGGGCGTTGTCCCCGTGATGGCCGCAGCGTAGTTGAATACCCCGGCCGGCCCCTCGCCCACCAGAGTCGCCTGCTCGCTCGTATCGTCCGAATAGATGAGCGTGACCGTCGGCGGAGCCGCCAGGCCCGAGAGCGCGTCGGCCGCCGCCACCTGCACCTCCACGAGCCCCCTGACAGCCACAGGCCCCCCGAGCAGACCAACGCCGTCCTGCTTCACCGACTGGATGTCCAGCGCAGGCGGAGTGCTGTCAATAGTGAAGTCGGCATCTGAGGTGTCCGAATCGCTCCCGCCGTCAACAACCGTCGCCCTGATGCGACAGGCCGAGGAGTTCTCGTTCGGAATCGGTTCCCAGTGGTAGGAGCCGCTGTCCGGCAGCCCCGAGGCGACAGTGACCCAGTCGGCACCGTTGGTCGTCAACTCGAGGGTCACAGTGGCATCTGGCTCGGCGCCCGCGCTCGCCCACGTGATGTCCGTCCCACCGCCGCCAGCGAACACCTCTCCACCATTGGGCGTGAGCAGCACAACGGTTACTTCCTCGGCCGGCCTCACCGTCACCGTCTGGGTCGCCTGGGCCGAATTGCCCGAATCGTCGGTCGCGGTCCAGGTGACCGTGGTCGCGCCGAGCGGGAATAGTGCCGGGGCGTCGTTGGTGACCGTAACGTCCGCGTCGCATATGTCGC
>CAYYCI010000493.1:0-3760 GCA_964470215.1 uncultured Planctomycetota bacterium | reverse complement strand
CGTCCGGCATCTCGACGAGCCGGTAGATGCTCTGGCCGTAGGTCGGGACCTGGAAGCGAAACTTCCGCCAAGGGGCTTTCTTCGCGCCACGGGGCCTGACCCAAATCTCGGCCCAGCCCTCCTGGTCCGGTTTGGCCAACCCGACTTCGACCTCTGGCCGCTCGGGAAATGGCGGCCTCGGCGGGCGCCTCGGCCAGGGTGGTTCGGGGTGCGATGCTCTGGGAATCGCCTTGCCCTGGTAGAGCCAGAAGTCGCGGCGCTTGCCGTCCGTGCCCCTCATCCCGGTGACGTGGGCGGCGGCGCCGTCGGGCAGTTGCTTCACCCCCACGTAGCCCCCGACGGTGCCTGTCTCGGCGAGGGTGTGTGACTTCCCGCTCTGGCGGTCGTATGCCACGAGGAACCAGGGCACCTTGCCGCTGGCGATGTAGATGAAGCGGTCGTCCGCCGCGCCGGAGTAGCCCCAGCATGGGTTCGGCGCGTGGCTCGGACCGATGGCGCCGTAGAAGGTAACCTTCAGCGTCTCGGGGTCAATCTGGGCGGCTGCGGCCGCTCGCGAGGGATGTTGGCCGATCGCGTAGAGTTTCCCGTCGGTGCCCAGGACGAGCGGGTGGGTCTCGCCAAGGAGTTGGTCGGGCATGGGGACGGCGTTGATGGCCAACTGGTTCGTTCCTGGGTCGTAGATGCAGATTTTCTGTCGCAGGCGGCGGTCGAGGATCGAGATGAACAGTTTGCCGTTTGGCGCGAGGACCGCGGGGCAGAGGTGGAAGTTCCACCCGAACTCGGTATCTATCCTCTTGACCTGGCCTGTGCCCAGGTCAATGACGACGATGGCGTTGGGGCCGCCGTAGCGCGGGAAATAGATTTGCAGAAGGTCGTAGGTCTTGCCGTCGGGATTCGGAGCGAAGAGCAGGAGGCCGCGACGAGTCGTCTTGACTGGTTCGCCGAGGGTCTGCTCCCGGAGGCTCGGCGCGGAGAGCAACTTCTTCTTGAGTTGCTCATCTGGCAACTCGCCGGTGGCCGCTATGCTGAGGCCAAGGACAGCCGAGACCAGAACCCTCGATCCCATGGTCGCCTCTCCATTCCTTCCCGGTTTTCCACGCCTGGTACCCTAGCGTTTGCCGGGCCGCGGTCAAGGACGCATGCCCCCCGGCTCGTTGTGGTGTGTGTCTTACTTCTCGAGGGCTTCGCCGACCGGATGGCGTGCTCTGGGGAGCGCTTGGCGATAGTCGAAGTCCGGTGAGTTTGCGTCGTCGTGGCACTGGCGACAGATCGGCAGGATGTTACACTCTGGGCACGTTCCGCCGAGGCGCGCGATTGCGCGGGGCTTCTTCGGATCTTCGACGTGGCGTTTTCCCGGCCCGTGGCACGCCTCGCAGCCGACCCCGGCCAGGGGATGCGTCAGCGGGCGTGCGGGCAAGTTGGTGGGGAAGCCGCCGGGGCGGCCGTAGCCGGTCACGTGGCAGCGCACACATTCGGCTCGCTCGATCCCTCGGATGCCTCGTTTGTGGGCAGGGACCGCGGGGTCGGTCGGGGCGGGTTTCGTCAGCGGCTCCAGCGCGCGAGCGTGGACGCCCCCCTCGAGCGCCTGGTACTCGGTAGGGTGGCATCGCCCACAGACGGCCGAGCCGACGTATGGCACCTCGGGGTCGAAAAGCTCCTCTCTTGCGCCTGAACAGAGTTTCCTGAGCCTTGCCTCGCGCTCGGAACGCGACAGGCGCGACAACTTCTCGTAGCGATTGTGGAGAATGCGTCCGCGGTAACTCGTGTAGTCGAAGCGCGGCGAGTGGACCGCGTCGTGACATCGCGCGCACGTCTCGGCGGTCACGGGCCTGGCCATCACCCCCCCGGCGAAAGCCTTGCAGCCGTTGCGTCCGTGGCAACTCTCACACTGCACGTCGCTTAGATGTGGGGTTTTTCTCTGGCTGACGAAGCCCCCGCTGTGGCCGTGGCCCACGACGTGGCACCGAACGCATTTCGGGTCGCTCTCGCGGCCGAGCCTCACCAGGGTCTCCCAGGCGCAGGCGTGGCGGGTCAGGGACCAGTCCACGGCCTCGCGCCGGTGACAAACCCCACACGCCCTCATTCCGCTGTATGCCCCGCGCCGGAGCATCGGGGTGGTGGGGATGCCCAGGAGGGTGCGGAGTTCCATGTAGAGGACGTCGGCCTCGGCGGGAGTGAAGCCGCGATGGCGGAACTGGACCCTGCCCCGAGGGCCGATGACGAATGCGTCGGGCACAGCCCCGCGGTAGCGAAACGCGCTTCGCGCCGTCCAGTCCGGGTCGCCACACACGGGGAACCGATATCCGCGTTCTTCTCGGAGACGTGCCAGGGCGGCGCCCGTGGTGTCGGTGCAGATGGCCAGCACCTCCATCCACGGCTTCTGGCCGCGCGCCTCGCGCCCGAAATCCCGCAGGCAACTGCCCAGAAAAGTCAACAGGTCCTTGCATCGCGGGCAATCACGCGCCATCAACACCACCACCAGGACATTCCCGCGGTAGTCCCCGAGGCGATGGGTTTTCCCTTCCGTGTCTTTCACCTCGAAGTCAGGGGCCTTCGGCAGGTGGCCAGCGAGCGGGTCAACCGAGGTCTCGACCTCGATGCCCAGGCGGCGGAGTATTCGACGGTAGAGGTAGTCGGCCGGGTCGGCCGCCTTCGCGGCATAACGTGGGAACACAGGCCGCGGCGGCCCACTGCCGCCACACTGGAAGGGGTAGAAGGCCGGGAGCTCGTCCATCCGGCTGATGCCCCAGGCCTTCGTGTAGCGTTCGGTTATCTCGCCGTCGGGGTCAACAACGCACTCGAGGGTGCTTTCTTGCTGCCCCAGAAACTTCCTGGCCAATGCGGCCAATTCGGCTCGCGATGGGCGCTCGCGCGGCACCCGCCGGGCCGAGAGCACCCGATAGCCCGGCGGCACCACCACCCCGACCATCGCCAGATTGTAGTCGTGGCGACGAGCCACGAGGCGCTCGGCCACCGCAGTCGCCAACTTGGCCTTCGGCGACGTCGCGTCGAAGAGAACCACGACGAGGTTCTTGCGGCCGAGAACCTCGTCGAACGAAAAGTCCCGACCACTGAGCGTCTTTCCCGAAAAACCCAATGGGTGGCTTTTCCGCGGTGGGGCGGGCCGGGGCGGGGCAGCTCGACGGCTCGCCTCCTCATCCGAAGAGCAAGCGACCGCCACGAAGGCGACAAGCCCTACTGCCCAGGCTCGTATGCGGATGATTGACCTTCTCCGTGGTCAGTGGAGGGCGCAATGCCGGCTCGGAGACTCTCGGCCAGAGAATCGAGCACCTCGACCAGCCGCCGCGTGGGCAGCGACCCGAGCCACTCGACCATCGGCCCCTGCGCATCGCGGAACAACTCCCCGAGCAGTGGTTCGGGCAAGGGGTCGGCCAGCGCGTGGCTTCGCTCGAGGACTGCTCCCACAAGCGCAGCGACCGCCGCCCGAAGCCGCTCGGCCGCGGCGTCGAGTTCCTCGATCTTCTGGCGCGCCTCGGGCCGGGCCCGCTCCCTGACGGCCAACTCCACGAGCCGACGCGCATCCTCCTCGCCCAGTTCCAGGGCCTCGGCAAGTTGCCGGCAACGCGGGACGGGGGGAGGCTTCGTTTGGCCGTGAACAAGTTGGCCTATGTAACTTTTCGTCACGCCCACCCGTCGCGCGAGTTCGGCGTACAGAACGCCGCGGGAGCGACAAAACCAGTCGAGCAACTCTCGGAACGTCTCCATCGGCGGCTCCTGGCGGTGAATTATACCACTTGAC
>CAYYCI010000492.1:2271-3771 GCA_964470215.1 uncultured Planctomycetota bacterium | reverse complement strand
GACCAGCACCGACAGCGAGATTCTCGTCCACCTGATGGCCGACCCCGACCACCTCTCGCGCCCGGACCACATCGCCCATTGCCTCGCCCACCTCGAGGGCGCTTTCTCACTCCTCATCATGACCAAGCAGGAACTCTACGCGGCCCGCGACCGCCACGGCTTCCGCCCCCTGTCGCTCGGCGACCTCAATGGCTCGCCGGTGATCGCCAGCGAGACCTGCGCCTTCGATCTCCTCGGCGCACGTTTCATCCGCGACGTCGAGCCAGGAGAACTGATAAAGGTAAACACCAGCGGCGTCCAGACCGAGCGGTTCGTCCCGCCAGAGGAAGTCACACCCGCCCATTGCATCTTCGAACACATCTACTTCGCTCGCCCCGACAGCCGGGTCTTCGGCGAGACGTGCCACCTGGTCCGCGGCCGGCTGGGCGAGCGCCTGGCCCGCGAGCAACCGGCCGATGCCGACGTAGTGGTCGCCGTGCCCGACTCCGGCATCCCCGCCGCCCTCGGCTACGCCCGCGCCAGCGGCATCCCCTTCGACTACGGCTTCATCCGCAACCACTACGTCGGGCGGACCTTCATCCAGCCCGCCCAGCGGCGGCGTGGCCTCGGCGTCAGGATCAAACTCAACGCCATAGCAGATGTCGTCAGGGGCAAGCGAGTGGTGGTAGTGGACGACTCGATCGTCCGCGGAACCACCTCGCGGACCCGTCTTGGGATGCTGCGCGATGCCGGCGCGCGCGAGGTCCACCTCAGGATCAGTTCGCCGCCGATCCGCTACCCCTGCTTCTTCGGCATTGACTTCCCCACCCGCGAGGAACTCATCGCCAGCAATCGTTCGGTCGAAGAGGTGCGGGAGTTCATCGGCGTGGACAGCCTCGGCTATCTGAGCGTCGAGGGCCTCCTCTCGGCCGTCAGCCGCCCGCCAGACTACTATTGCACAGCCTGTTTCACAGGGAATTACCCCTGCGGTGTGAGCGAGGCCGTGGAGAAACTCGCCCTCGAACGTCGCTAGCGCGGAGCGTGCCTGATGCCTTCCCAATCGGCCCCCGCTCTCGTCGCCCTCGAGGACGGCCGCATCTTCACCGGCCGCTCGTTCGGCGCGCCAGGCGAACGCTGCGGCGAGGTCGTCTTCAACACCTCCATGACAGGCTACCAGGAAATCCTCACCGACCCCTCCTACGCCGGCCAGATCGTCACCATGACATATCCCCTCATCGGCAACTACGGCGTCAACCCCGAGGACGTCGAGTCGAGCCGCATCCAGGTCGAAGGCCTCATCGTCCGCGAAGCCTGTCGAACCCCTAGCAATTGGCGAGCCGTCAAGTCCCTCCCCGAATACCTCCAGGAAAACAACATCATCGGCATCGAGGGGGTGGACACCCGCGCCCTCACCCTCCACATCCGCACCGCGGGGGCCATGAAGGCCGCCATCTCCACCGAGGACCGAAGCCCCGAGGAACTGGTCGAGATGGCGCGCGCGTGGCCCGGCCTCGTCGGGCG
>CAYYCI010000492.1:0-2171 GCA_964470215.1 uncultured Planctomycetota bacterium | reverse complement strand
TGCCTCGGCCATCAACTCCTCGGTCTGGCCCTCGGAGGCCGAACCTTCAAACTCAAGTTCGGCCACCGGGGAGCAAACCAGCCAGTGCGCGAACTCGCCACCGGCAGAGTGGACATCACGAGCCAGAACCACGGCTTCTGCGTGGACATCGACTCGATGCCCACCGGCGAGGTCGAACTCACCCACGTCAACCTCGACGACGGCACCCTCGAGGGCTTCCGCCATCGCTCCCTACCCCTCTTCGCCGTCCAGTACCACCCGGAAGCGGCTCCCGGCCCCCACGACGCCGCTCATCTCTTCGAGAGATTCACGGCCATGATGGCAGAGAACAAGGCAGGATGAACACCCACGACACGATCGTCATTCTCGACTTCGGCTCCCAGTACAGCCAACTGATCGCTCGCCGCGTGCGCGAGCAGCACGTCTACTGCCGCCTCGTGCCCTGCACAACCCCCCTCGAGGCGGTCCGCGCCGCCACGCCCAAGGGGATCATCCTCTCCGGCGGGCCGTCGAGCGTCTGGGCAGCGGGCGCCCCGACCTACAAGCCCGCCCTCCTGGAGCTCGGAGTGCCCGTCCTCGGCATCTGCTACGGCATGCAGCTCCTGGCCAGACTGATGGGCGGGAGGGTCGAGCGCGGCGCCGCAGGTGAGTACGGCCCCGCCAACATCGCGATCATCCAGCCCGACCCCCTCTTCCTCGGCTGCGACCACACGGAGCGGGTGTGGATGAGCCACGGCGACCGGGTGAGTGCTCTCCCCGAGGGCGCCGAGCCCATAGCCCGCACCCCCACCGTCGAGATAGCCGCCTTCGCCGACCGCCGCCGAAACCTCTATGGCGTCCAGTTCCACCCCGAGGTCAGCCACACCCCACGCGGCGAGACCATGCTGCGCAACTTCCTCTTCCGCGTGTGTGGCTGCCGCGCGGACTGGACCATGAGCTCGTTCATCGAGGAGGCCACCTGCCAGATACGCCAACAGGTCGGCGACGGGCGAGTGGTCTGTGGCCTCAGCGGCGGCATCGACTCGACCGTCACCGCCACCCTGGTCCACCGAGCCATCGGCGACCGCCTGACTTGCATCTTCGTGGACAACGGCCTCCTGCGCGCTGGCGAGGCCGAAGAGGTCGTCCGCATGGCCCGCGACGAAATCGGCCTGAACCTGGTGGCCGTGGACGCCTCCGAGCGATTCCTCGCGCGCCTGAAGGGCGTGACCGACCCCGAGGAAAAACGCCTCATCATCGGCGACGAATTCGTCCGAGTCTTCACCGAGGAAGCCCAGCGGGTCGGGGGCGCGCGCTTCCTCGCACAGGGCACCCTCTTCCCTGACCTCATCGAGAGCCAGAGCGCATTCGGCGGACCCTCGGCCCGCATCAAGAGCCACCACAACGTCGGCGGCATGCCCGCCTGGTCACAGTTCGAACTCATCGAGCCCCTCCGCGAACTCTTCAAGGACGAGGTCCGCGAACTCGGCAAGGAACTCGGCCTCCCCCACCCCATCCTCCACCGTCAGCCATTTCCCGGCCCGGGGTTGGCGGTGAGGGTCGTGGGGGAGGTCACCCCCGAACGCCTGGCCATCCTGAGGAATGCCGACCGCGTGGTCCAGGAGGAGATGGAGGCATGGGAACACTACCAGACCATCTGGCAAAGTTTCGCCGTCCTCCTGCCCGTCCGCTCGGTCGGGGTGATGGGCGACGCCCGCACCTACGAGTTCGCCGTCGCAATCCGTGTGGTCACCAGCCGTGACGGCATGACCGCCGACTGGGCCCGACTCCCCGCTGACCTCCTCGAACGCCTCTCCACCAGGATCATCAACGAGGTGGACGGAGTGAACCGCGTCCTCTACGACATCAGCACCAAGCCTCCCAGCACTATCGAGTGGGAATGACCGTGATCGCTGTCGTGGACTACCACCTCGGCAACCTGCGCAGCGTCAAGTGCGCACTCGACCAACTCGGCCAGACCTCCGTTGTCACCAGCGACCCAACCCAGATCGCCCAGGCCGACGCGGTCATCTTCCCGGGCGTTGGCGCCTTCCATCACGCAATGGAAAACCTCGACGCCCTCCGCCTCACCCACACCCTCCGCGACTTCGCTCTCTCCGGAAAGCCTTTCCTCGGCATCTGCCTCGGACTCCAACTCCTCTTCGCCGAAAGCACCGAACACGGCACCCACC
>CAYYCI010000491.1:0-3771 GCA_964470215.1 uncultured Planctomycetota bacterium | reverse complement strand
GGCGACGACCTCCAGTCCTGTGACGAAGCGGAGTTGCATGAAGGCGTGGGTGCCGATGTCGCCGCCGCAGCAACTCGGCCCGGCCACCTCCGGCCTGGTTCGCCAGACCTTCGAGAAATCGGCCCCCGCGGCGGCCCTCCTGGCGACCCAGCCCTGGAGGTATGAGGCGTCGGCCCAGCGCACGGCGCCCAGTTTGCCGGAGCGAACGACCCAGCGGGAGAACCAGCTCGACCAGTGGCCCAGGTAGGTGTGTGCGATGCCGAAGGGGACACGCCGCCGCTCGACCTCGCGGACCAGCGCCTCGGCCTCCTTGACGCTCACCCCCAGGGGCTTCTCGCAGAAGACCGGTATGCCCGCTCGCACCAGTTTCATCGCCGGGTCGAAGTGGACGGCGTTTGGCGTGGCGATGACCGCGTAGTCCACCCGCTCGCCCTTTGGCAGGCGGGCCTGGTCCTCGACGAGCGCGTCGTAACTCGGGTAGCCCTCGATGGGGTAGGGCCACCTGGCCGCCTCGGCCATTGCCACTTCCGGGTCGGGATGGAGCGCGGCGCAAACGACGCGGCGCGTGCCATCCATGTGGATGGCCTTCTGGTGTGGGCGGGCGATGAAAGCCCCGCCGCCCCCGCCGATCAGCGCCACCCTGAGCGCTCGTCGTGGCATTCCCACCTCCTTTGCCAGGACATCGGCAATTATACTTTGGCTGTCGCGCACTTCCAACGCGGCCCCTTGCCGTGGGCCCCGCGGCGGGCTAGAATGCCTCAGGAGAGAGCAGATGGAGCACTGCCTCGTGGCTCTGGTGTTGGTTGCGCAAGGCGCGCTCGCCAGGGGCGCAACCATCCGGGCGAGCGACGCCGGGGCCCTCCGCGCGGCCCTGGCGAAGGCACGGCCAGGCACGACCATCGCCATCGCGCCAGGCGACTATCGCGGTTACTTCTCAGCGCGAGAACTCCACGGCAGGCCGGACGCCCCGATCACCATCGAGGCGGCTGACCCGAAGCACCCGCCGGTTTTCCGCGGGAGCAGCGAATGCATCCACCTGAGCAACGTGAGCCATCTGGTCCTGCGGAATCTCATCCTGGTCGGGGCGCGGACCAATGGGCTGAACATTGACGACGGCGGCACTATCATCCGCCCCTCCCATCACCTCGTGCTCGAAGGATTGAAGGTCCGCGACGTCGGCCCGCGCGGCAATCGCGACGGGATAAAACTCTCGGGGGTTGACGATTTCCTGGTGGTCAATTGCACGGTCGAGCGATGGGGCAGCGGCGGGTCGGGGGTCGACATGGTGGGCTGCCACAGGGGACTTTTCGCCGACTGTCGCCTCGAGAGCACCCCGGGCCGCGGCGCCAGCGGAATCCAGGCCAAGGGCGGCAGTTGCGACATCCTCATCTATCGCTGCTCGTTCTCCGACGCCGGCCAGCGCGCGATCAACATGGGCGGCTCGACCGGCCGCGCGTTCTTTCGCCCGCCGAGACCCGGCTACGAGGCCAGGCGCATCGTGGCAGTGGGCAACACCATCGTCGGGTCGCTCGCACCGGTGGCGTTTGTCGGTTGCGAGGACTGTCGCGTGGCCTACAACACGGTCTATCGTCCTCGCGGGTGGCTTTTGCGGATACTCCAGGAGAGTCGCGGGCCGGACTTCGCTCCGTCGCGCAACGGGCTTTTCGCCCACAACCTGGTCGTCTGGCGGTGGCGAGAACTCCGGGCGACGGTCAACATCGGCCCCGCCACGGCCCCCGAGACCTTCCGCTTCGCCGACAACTGGTGGTGGTGCGAGGGCGGACCGACCATGCAGCGCTTCCACCTCCCGACCAAGGAAGAGGGCGGGGTCTATGGCCGCGACCCACGTCTGGAGCGAAGGGAGGGACGCCTCGCGGCGAGAGCGACCCGGAACCACGGCGCGCAGGCCAGGGCGGCCTCGGAGGAATTCGCCGCAATGGCCCGGAAGATGGTGCCCTGGGCGTTCGAGGTCTTTTCGACACTCTCTCGCCGCCCCGCCGACCAGACCCCCCGACACACCGGACGCCCCTGATCCGGGGCGGCGCATGTTGACGATGGTCAACATGGCGTTGATGAAAATCAACATGTCGTAACCATCCGAATCGCGGGCTCTTACGGAGAATTTCCGACAAAAACGGCGGAGTCGCGTTGCCAGACCGCAACACCGCTGCGCTCACGGGCCGACGAAGCCCCGGGAATCGAGATTTCTCACGGCTCAGAAGTGTAAGAAGGGCCTGTGGTTGCGTCGTAGGGACAAAAGGGGGATCCGACGCACGGGTTCGGCACGCGGGTTGCTAAGTCATCAAATGCATAGCCGAAGCAGAACCGAGGAGGCTCGACATGGCTCGCTCACATTCGTTATGTGTCCTGACCGTGGCAGCCGCACTGTGCTTCGCCCCTGCTGCACACGCCGGCCTCGTGGCCTACTGGCCATTCGACGAGGGTGGCGGGACCGTGGCCATGGACCAGGCGCCGTATGGAAACTCCGGCGGCCTGACCAACATGGACCCCGCAGCGGCCTGGGTCGGAGGAAACACCGGCTCGCCCGGGGACACGGCCCTGCGGTTCGACGGGGCGAACGACTTCGTCAACGTGGCCGATCGGGCGAGCATCTCGATGACCGGCGACTTCACCCTGGCGGCCTGGGTGCGCCCCGAGAGCGGCTTCACCTCGGGGACTTCGCGGAACATCCTCGCGAAGGCGGAGAACTCCTCATATCGCTGGCGCCTCAATCAGGGCTCAGGCGAGCAGTGGCTCTTGATCGACGACGGTTCCGGTGGTTTCCAACTTATCTTCTCCGGCGATGCCCCGAGCGCCGACGCCTGGCAACACCTCGCCGTGACAGTGGACTTCTCCGCGGGGGAGGCGCGCTTCTATCGTGATGGGCTCCTTCGGGCCGCGCTCCCGGTGACGGAGGCGGGAGTGCGGGACCACGGGAACCCGCTTCGCATCGGGGCCTACAACGGCGGTGGGCAGGAGAGCTTCCTGGGCGCGATGGACGATGTGGCCATCTGGGACGAGGCCCTCGATGGCGCGGCCATCGCCGCGCTGGCCGCCGGGGCATCCCCGATGGACTATCTGGGAGTGGCCAGGAAGGGCACGATAAACTTCATCCCGATAACCAACGACGCCGACAGCCAGATAAGCGCCGACAAACTCTACACCCACGCCATTGACTTCGGCACTGGCGCCGCGGCGGCGGTCAATGGAGTGGGCTTCCTGCAAGGTCGCACCGGCGCGCTCCCATACCCCCATTTCGACTACCAGATCGCCGGCGGCGGAAGGAGCGAGCACGGCGGGAACAACAACCATAACGTCTCCGGGAACGTCGTCCAACTCTTCCGCGACATGTTATACAACGGCAACAACCCTGCCGGTAACACCGCGACCGCGACCCTGACCGGCCTGATCCCCGGGGTGACCTACGACACCCGTATCTACGTCCGCCAGTGGGGACCGAGCAACCGCCAGGCAACCGTGGCCTTCGACACCAACGGCGACGGCGTCCCGGAAAACTGGGTCCCTGTCAACGAGGACGACGCCCGGACCGTCGGCTTCTCCGACGCCAACCAGGCCTACGCCCTCTCCTATACCTTCACGGCCGACAGCGACCGCCTCGACATATACCTCAACCAGGCGTTCTTCAACATGTCGTGGCACCTCTACGGCTTGACGAACGAGGCGGTCGGCTACGACCGGCTGGCTTACGCTCCGCTAAGCGGCCTGGTGACCGCCGACAACCGCTATGAACTCTTCCTGAGCACCGACGAC
>CAYYCI010000490.1:0-3776 GCA_964470215.1 uncultured Planctomycetota bacterium | reverse complement strand
GACGTGGAGGCCGCGGCAGGTCAGTTCCTCAAGGTCTGTGAAAGCCATGTCGCCGCTGTCCCCCGGGCCGTCCTGTCGGCCGGCCAGCGGGGCGTTGGCCGTGGCGTTGCGGCCCTCGACACACATCCGCCGCATGGCGAGCAGCCTGGAGCGCAGGCGCTCCAACTCGGCCTTTTTCAGACGCCTCCGACCGCGTTTCATCTCCTAGACCTCCTTGCAGTGCCGCCACACGCCTTCCCGGACGAGTAGTCGCCGGGTCGGCCACCACTACTGCGTCGCCGTTCGGCGTGGACAGCCGTAACGATGCCCTCAACCATCACGCCATAGACCACACGCCTGAGGCGGCGGGTAGCGCAGCAAATCGCGTGCCATTCGCTCTGTTGTCGTAACTCAATGCCCTGCCCGACCTAATGTGTTCTGGCGGCGGTGATGCGGCCAAGTTGGCAACTCGGCCGGCTGCCATTTAGGCACCCGTCAATGCCAGCACAGGACGTGGCCCTCGCCCGGGAAGAAAACCACGTCGAGGACCACCGAGAGGCCCGCCGCCGCGAACCAGCCGACCATCGCGCCGAGGAAGAAGTCCTTGGCCCTGCCCAATGCCACCGCACCGCCCACCCTCAAGACCACCACCTTCGCCAGCCAGCCGGTCAGGAGCGGCAGGAAACACCAGCGAACCTTGAAAATCACCCCGACCACCAGTCCAATCGGATGGAGAGGCCACCACGGGAGCCTGTGGTGGAGGACGGTGAGGATGGCCATGAGGCCGGCGCCGGCCCCGCCCCATCCCAGTTTCGCCCACTCGACCCCCGGCGCCGAGCGGATGGCCTGGATGGCATAGCCGTAGGGCACATATGGGGCGCCGTGGAAGAGCCACGTGCCGGTCGCGTGGGCGCCAGTGCGGTAGCAGAGCCACAGGGTCATCGGCACCGTGGCAGCAAGCCCCGCTCCAACGGCCAGCATCATCAGGGCAGCCACCGTCCGGCTTCCTGCCCGGGAGGTCCGCGCCACCCTGTCCGCGTTCGCCGCGGCCGGCATGAAGGCGTTTATCGGGTCGGCTATCCAGCCCATCGAGAGGCCCATGGCGGCCAGTTGCCTGGCGCCCATGGCCGAGTTGCCCAGGAGCGTGACGGTGGCCGACTGGGGGGTCAACGGGGGGAGGATGAAGACCAGCCCACCCTCGACCACCAGGCGCGAAAGCCCGATGAAACCCACCAGCCCGGCGACGAGGAACAGGAGTGCCGTGCCCGGCCGCATGCCCAGCCGCCAGAGCCAACAGGTCATGAACAGCGCACAGAAGGCCAACCCTCCGATGGCCGCCCGCGCGGGCAGCAGGTCGGCGCTGTCGTCGTAGCGCGAGCGGGCGGGGCGGAGCGCCTTGCCCACCACGGCACGCCAGTGGCGCCGACCCACCCATAGCGTCGAAGCCACCATCACCAACATCGCCCCGTAGCTCTGCCACGAGAGGGCCGGGCGCGAGGCGTCGAAACACGGCACCTTCAGCGCGTTCTGGATCGAAACCCCCAGACGGTTCAACACCCCCTCCTCGATAACCCCCAGGACCACGAACACCCAGAGGCTCAACGACACGTCCGCCCTGAGGAAGAACGCGATGCAGACCATCGGCCAGTAGAGCACGAGCGGAATGCCCGGGAACTCGCGCCCGAACACCACCGCCGGGAAGCCCGAAGGCAACAACGGCCAGCCAGGGACGAAATGCCCGACGATGTTCCACCCCAGAGTCCCGAAAGCCACGAAGAAGCCCACCTTGAAGAGCCGCGAGCGCGGGCGGCCGTCGCTCCGCGCGATCAGCGCCAGGGCCATCTCGGCCAGCGGATACGACAAGCGCTCGTGGTCCATCCACTGCCGGCGGAAGAGCGACACCAGACACAGACAAGCGAACCACGCCGCCCCGAGGAACATCACCCACCACCCCAGCGGCAACACCCACGCGCCCCAGGGCATCCTCTCTCCGGCCGGCAGACCCTCGTAGAACCACCGCAGCGGTGGCCCGGGTCCCACTATCGCCCACCTCGGCAGATGGGGCAGGAGGTACTCGCCCCAACGGTTCTCCGGGCTGGCCAGATAGTGGGGCGCGCTGATGAAACTGAGGAGTTTGCCCGCGATGCCGTGGGTGGGCATGGTGGTGGCCACGGCCCCCATCACGAAGACCACCGCAAGTTCCCCGCCGCTCAGCGCCCATCCTCGCCGCAATCTCCCGACGAAACTGTTCAGCCCCAGCACGAGGACGAAAAACCCCACCCCCAGACCGACCGGGAAATAACTGGTGGCTAGATACTGGCTCCGGACCACGAGGCCAACATACGGCGCGGCGAGGTTCAGCCCGACCGCCAACGCCAGCCCCAGCCCCACCGACCGAATGGTTACCCCGCGCTGCACCCGCCTTCCTCTGGCAAAACGCCTCAGACGCCGAGCCGCCCCAAGGTAGGGGCGAGAGTTGGACGTGTCAACCGCGCCAGTGCGAGCCGTCTCTAACCGCTTCGATGCAATGGGGTCAGGTCAGTGGGGCGGGGCCAAGGCGCCCGCGTCAGTCCGCCGGCCCGTCCCTTCAGGCGCTCGAGGCTCGAGCCGTCTGTCCCCTATAACGCACCGGGATGCCGCGCGAGGCGAAATGCCCGGCCAGTTCGGCCAGGCGCTCGGCGCTCGGCGGCTCGGTGCCCTCCAGGGCGTAACCCAGGCGCAGCCGCCGATACTTCGCCTCGGCGAATCGGTGGTAGGGCAAGAGTTCGACCTCTTCCACCCGCTCCATCTCCCCGACGAATTCCGCTATCGCGGCCAGGTTCTGGGCGTCGTCGGTCTGGCCGGGGATGACCGGCACCCTCACGACCACCGGCACCTCGCCAGCGCCGAGCCGGCGAGCGTTCTCGAGGATCAGCGCGTTCCCCGCCCCTGTCGCCACGCGGTGGCGCTCCTCGTCCAGCAACTTCAGGTCCAGGAGCACGAGGCTCGTGTGGGGCAGGGTCCTCTCGAAGGCATCCCACGGGACGTTCGCCGCGGTGTCCAGGGCGGTGTGGAGAGCCTCGGCGCGACAGCGAGCGAGCACCTCGGCCGCGAAGTCGGCCTGCATCAGCGGCTCCCCGCCCGAGAGCGTCACCCCCCCGCCCGAGGTCTCGTAGAAAATCCTGTCGCGCAGAACCTCCTCGACCACCTCCTCGACCGTCACGTCGCGCCCCTCGAGCTCGAGGGCCCCGGCGAAACACGCCTCGGCACACTTCCCACAGAGCCGACACTTCACCGCGTCGTACCGCCGCTGGCCCTCCACGAGGCTCAGCGCCCCGGTCGGACAGGCCTCGAAGCACGCCCCGCACCCGATGCACTTCTCCGCAACGAACACCAACTCCTTCTCGGCCGAAAGCGACTCCGGATTGTGGCACCACCGACACCGCAGCGTGCAGCCTTTCAGGAACACCGTGGTGCGGATGCCAGGACCGTCGTGGAGAGAGAATCGCTGGATATTGAAGATTCGCCCGGTCACGGCTCGCTCCGCCTCTCCGCCGAGAGTACTAAAATCGTTCTGGCCGGGCAAACGTCGGGAGCACAGCGGATGCTACAGTCCACTCCAGGTTCAATCCCCGGGAGGTTCCGGACTACGAGAGTGACCCGAGAAGACTTGGGCGGGCTGGGCTTTGGCACGCTTTTGTGCACCGTGGGTTTCCTATGCAGGCGAGAAGGAAAGGGTGCCTTGCCTTGAGGGCGCGAGGCAGTGGGCCCGTGGCGTTTCGCAACTATGAATTGATCCTTGCGGGCAGCCGGGGCAT
>CAYYCI010000489.1:0-3776 GCA_964470215.1 uncultured Planctomycetota bacterium | reverse complement strand
GTGCCAAAGCCCACACCCCCCGGCGCGTTGCCATCCCGGGTTTCCTCATAGATGTCCTACTGGATTGGCTCCTCTCCGCGGTCTCCGCGTCCTCTGCGGTGATCGCTTCCCCCCGCGGGGCGAGACGCCCCGCCTACACGCGCTCTCTGATCTCATCCCTGGCTGGTGTGGGTTTGGGCCCTTCCCTCCGCGGCCTCTCGGCGTTCTCTGCGGTGATCACTGGCCACGCGGGGCGAGACGCCCCGCCTACAAGAGGCAGTGCGTTCGGGGAAGAGGCATGGACGGGGCATCTCGCCGGTGGTGCGAGATGCCCCGGTTGTTGCTGATGCGCCGTCTTATGTCTTCCGGCGCTTGCGGACGAGCGCCAGGAGGCCGCCAGCCACGAGGAGGCAGGTGGCCGGCTCGGGCACGACGAAGAAGCCGCTGGCCGTCGCCTGCTGCCCCATGTATTCCACCGTCAGGGTCAGGTCATACTTGCCGGGCGGCAGGGTGAGACCAAATTCGCCGGGGCTCATTGGGCCGGGGTGACCAACGTTGCCGACCCCCTCGGCGAGTTGGACGAAGGTCTCCATGTCGACGTCGGTCCTCAGCACGCTCTCGGGGACGATGCTCCAGGAGGTTCCACCCGTGGGGTCCCACTTGAATCGCGCGTAATCGCCGCCAACAGCGTCGCTGGTCAGGAACATCATGTCGTACCAGCCGGTCTCGGAGAAGGTTCGCAGCGCGGAGGTGTGCGTGTCCCAACTATCGTTATAAAGGACTACCTCTCCGGCGTCGGAGAAGTCGCCGTCGCGGTTGAGGTCAATGTAGAGGCGTGCCCTGTCGTCCACCTCCTCGCGGAAACGGTAGTCGCCGACGTGGTCTATGAGAATCTGGCCTGTGTAGCGAACGGAGAAGTGATCGTGGTTTCCTGTCCAAGGGGTGCCGGGGTATTGATAGTTGCCGCAGTTGATGGTCGGTGCGATGGCCACGTAAGATGGGTCGCCATTCCACCACTCGTTCTCGAACCACTCGGCGCAGAGGCCCGGGCCAGCGTAGTGATCGACCTCGATCTTCCAGCGGACGGGGCCGAGGATGGGGTCTATGCCGCCTACGGTGCCCAGAGCGTATGCCTCGCCCATGACGACCCCGTTGCCGAGGACGTCGAGCGAGGCGAAGGCGTCCCACCGGCCATATTGGAGGTTGTCGAACACGCAAGTGCTGTGCGCCCCCCAGTTGTGGCTGGTGACGGACAGGCCTAGGAGGACGTCGGAGGGCATGTTGTTGTTCGTGTGGGTGGTGGGTCCGCTCCACCAGCCTGGCGTGCCGCCCACATCTGGCGCCCACTTGCTTGTGAAGGTGTTGCCCCTGCGGCCCAGGTAGAGCCAGAAGGGCGCCTGGCCACTGTTGGGCGAGCCGGGGAGCCCCTGGTAGCCGGACCAGCCGCCAGTGTTGTCGCGCCACTGCTGGGTGATCCGATTGCTGGGGGTCGCGGAGGTGTGGATGTGGCGGGAGTTGGCAGCGGTGGACTCGCGGGCCATGATGCCCGCCTTGGCCCAGTCGTTAGTTTTCTGTTGGCTGACGAGGCGGACCACCGCGTCGAATTCGCCTGAGACCGGACTACTGGCCGGGGTGTGGAAGTAGTGGAATGCGTCGTTTTGGTCCCAGATGTCGCCACCATCGCCGACGATGGTGATCGTGTCGCCGACAACAGTGGTGCTGCCGCCCGTGGTGTTGATGTCCTCGCCGATCCAGCCCGCTACTGCCGCGCTCGAGGCGAGGGCGAGAATCAAGACCGCAAACAGAGCCGTTAGCCTTGTCATGGCATGAACCTCCTTCACACTTTTGGTGCCTGGGCCTGCAAACGGCGTGCCGGCCGGGAGCCTGCTCCTCGGGATTTTTACAGGCTCGTAACATCCTGGGGCGCATGGCCTTACGGCAGAGGCCTGCGCGCGTCCCGCGCCAGTGGCGCACGGCCATGTTGACGTTCTTCAACGCCGAATTTGGCAAAACGGTTGTTTCGGAGGGCTATCGGTTTGGAACCGCGAGACTTCTGGCATGTTGATTTCCGGCAACGCCATGTTGCCGGAAATCAACACGAAACCGCCTTCCAGGGAGCAGAAGAGGGCAAGGGGACACCGACGAAGCACGGACAGACACGGACGGGCCGGTTGGGGTTTCTCTGGGGGCGGGCGGTCAGGCGCCGGTGCGTCGGCGCTGGAAGGTGTCGAATGCGACGGCGATGATGATCAAGAGGCTGATGACGACGAGTTGCCACTCGTAGTCGAGGCCCAAGAGGATGCAGCCGTTGCGTATGACGCCCATGATGAGGGCGCCGGTGACGGTTCCCGCGATGCTCCCCACCCCGCCGCTGAAACTGCCGCCACCGATGATCACGGCGGCGATGACGAGGAGTTCGTAGCCCTCGCCGAGGGTGGCGTGGCCGCCGCGGTTGATCGAGGCCTCGATCATGCCGGCGATGCCGGCCAGGGTGCCGAGGATGACGTAGACGGCCATGGTGTAGCGCTCGACGGAGATTCCCGAGAACCGCGCGGCCTCGACATTGGAGCCGATGGCGAAGGTGTAGCGGCCGAGGCGGGTGTGGCGCAGGACGTAGCCGCCGATGGCCACGACCACCGCGGTGATGACGAAGGGGGTCGGGATTTGGCCCGCGATGTTGCCGGAGCCGACGAAGTCGAAGCCGTCGTTGGTTATCTCGATGGAGGTGCCGTAGCCGGAAATCCACTTCGAGAGGAGGGTGGCGGAGCCGCGCGCCATCCACATCGAGGCTAGCGTGACCACGAAGGGTGGGAGGTTGAGGAGGATGATCACGCCGCCATTGAAGAAGCCCCAGGCAGTGCCGGTCAGGACTCCGATCAGGAGGCTGAGGCCCAGTGGGATGCCGGCCTTCATGGCCCAGGCGACGATGATGCTGGAGAAGGCCAGGACCGAGCCGACCGAGAGGTCTATGCCGGCGGAAATGATGACAAATGTCATGCCGACGCCCATGATGATGATCACGGAGGAGAAACGCAGGATGGTGGCCGCGTTGTTGAGGGTGAAGAAGCCGCGCGTCGTGGCGCTCAGGACGGCCACGAGAACGATCAGGAAGACAAAAGGCAAGAGTCTGGCGAAGGCATGTCTCATGATGTGTTGCTCCCGAGAGGGCTCTCGGCGCCGAGGGCCATGTAGCGGAGGACCTCTTCCTGGGTGGTCTTCCGCGGGTCGAGGGTCGCGGTGATCGTGCCCTGGCGCATGGCCAGGAGGGTGTCGCTCATGGCGAGGAGTTCGGGGAGTTCGGACGAGACCATGATTATGGCGGCCCCCTGTCGGGCGAGTTCGCCGAGGAGGCGATAGACCTCGACTTTCGCCCCGACGTCAATCCCGAGCGTCGGCTCGTCGAAGATGAGAATCTGGGCCTGGGCGAAGAGCCACTTGGCGATCACGACCTTCTGTTGGTTCCCCCCGCTGAGGCGCAGGGCGATCTGGCGAAGCGACGGGGTGCGGATATCGAGGCGCTGGACGTATTCGCTGGCGGCCCGGCGCTCGGCGCCCAGCGGCAAGTGGAACAGGCGCAGCAGGCGCCCCAGGCCCGCCAGGGTGATGTTGTGGGCGACCGGCTGGCTCAGGAGAAGGCCGGTGCGCTTTCGGTCCTCGGTCAGGAGGGCCAGGCCGGCGCGGATGGCGTCGCGGGGGGAGCGGAAGTGGCGCTCGGTGCCATCCACGATGATCCTGCCGCCCTCGAGGGGGACGACCCCGAAGAGGGCCTCGGCCAGTTCGGTGCGGCCGGCGCCGAC
>CAYYCI010000488.1:0-3789 GCA_964470215.1 uncultured Planctomycetota bacterium | reverse complement strand
GGCGGGCTTCGGAGGGGACAAACCGGCGGGAAAGACCCCTTCCAAGACTGCGGGGGAGGAATGGGAAGATCAGCGTTCGAGGTACAGAGGGCGCCCATCGGGGTCGCACAGGCGGGCCTTGAAGCGCCACCACTCGCGGAAATTGACGACCTTGAAGAGAAGGCGGTTGCGGCCAGGCCGAAGGGGCAGCTCGACCTGGCCCTCGCCACGCGAGGCGCGTTCGGCCACCTTGCGGCCGTTGTGCCAGAGGATGAAGGCGTCGTCGGCCGTGACCCGGAGTTGAGCCTTCTGCTCATCGGCGGCCTCGAGGTCACAGAGAGCATAGGCCACGCGGTCGTAGATCGGCGGGGGGAAGATGTCATAGAGAGGCACCTCGCCGTCAACGCGCTCGACCTGGTAGCGTGCCCAGGCGAGTGTGTCGCGGGACTTCCGACCGCTAACCCAGGCCGGTGCAGTGTCGGCCACCTCGAGGAGGCTGAGGAGTTTCTGGTCGGTGTCGCGGAGTTCCGGCTCGGCCACGAGCAATTGGTCTCCCGTGGGGTTCTCGAGGGGGTCGGCGAGGAGTTCGACCACGACCCTCTTGCCTCGCCACGGGCTGAGGTCGGCCTCGAAGGGCTTCCAACCTTCTTCGGGAGAGGCGATCTGGACTTTGGCGAGGGTCTTGCCGTCGGCTCGGACCTCGAGGGCCGCTCCGTCGGCGGGCCTCGCGCCGTCCTGGATGCCCGCCGCACCTGTGAGTTTGAGGTTCTCGGCGTCGGGCAGGATGAGGCGGAAGAGGACGCGGAGTTTGCCTTTCTTCGGCGGTTGAAGGAGGAGCGCCTTTCGGGACTGGCCGGCGCAGGCCGCCTGGAGTTGGCGGAACTGGGCCGAGGGGTCCCAGGCCCTCGGCTCGTAGGTCTTCTTGAGGTCAATCTCGTGTTCGGGGAAATAAGAGGGGCCGAGTTTGTTCTGGCGGTTGCCGCGGGGGAACGGCCCGATGAGCCACCAGCGTGTGATGTAGCCCTGGGCGGCAGCGATTCGGCGGCGGGCCTTCTGGTCGGCGGCCGGGGCGATGGCACTGGCGGCGGCCTGGCGAGCCTCCTTCTCGTTGCTCGTGAGCATCGGGGTGAGGAGGGTGATGGCTTTCTCGACTTCCTGCGGGGTGATTCGCTCGGCGATGAGCTCGAGCGCGGCCTGCCGCGCCCGCGGGTGGCCGTCCCGGAGAACCTCGCTGAGGTATTCGACGATGCCTCCGGGCGGAGCGCCCGTCGTAGCCCTTCGGAGCGTGGCGAAGGCAGCGAGGAAGTTGCCGGTGTCCTTGTCGCAAAGAACCGGGCGCAGGAGGTCGAACAGGTCGGCTTTCTTGCAGCGCTCGAGACAGGCGATCGCGGCCTTGGTGACCCGCGAGGTCGGGCCGCCGAGGTACTTGACGTAGCACCGGAGGTACCGGTCGGGGTCCAGGCGTGCGAGCAGATCGAGGGCCTCGGGCAGGACGTCGCGGTAACTGCGCGGCGGCTCCTCGAGGATTCGGGCCACGGCGTCGCAGGCGGGGAGGCTGGGACGAAGGCTCAGGACGCGCAGTGCGGCGCGGCAGCGGCGCAGGTCCCCCGCCCGCACGGCCTCGACCATCGGGGAGGCCAGTTGGTCGGGCTCGAAGGCCACGAGCGCCTTCAGGCAGGCCGAGCGGACACGCTCGTCGCCGTCGCTAGCCAGCCGCTTGAGGAGATTCGGGATCGCCTTTTCGGGCCGGAGTGTGGCCAGAGCTTTGGCGGCCTCAGCGCGGACCCCGCCCTCGGAGTGGTCGAGGAGGGCGATGAGGCGCTCGCGGCTCTCGGGGGTGCCTACATAGAGGAGCGCGCGAGCGGCGTGGCGGACGATTGTGGGGTCCTTGTCGCCGAGCGCCGGCTCGACCCGTTCCCAGGCCGCTTTCCCGTCGAGTTTGGCCGTTGCCACTATCGCCTGGCCGCGGACGCGCGCGTCGGGGTCTTTCATTGCGGCGAGGATGAGAGGTCTTGCCTGTGGGGCTTTTATGATGCCGAGGGCCTCGATGGCCGCGGCGCGGAGTTCCGGGGCGGAGGAGACGGCTTGGGTTCTCGCGACAGGGAGCACCCCCTGGCCAAGAATTCGTGCGAGGGCCACGAGCGCGCGGCCCCGGACCCAGGGGTGTTCGTTTTTGCTATCGAGGGTCTTGCGGATCGGCCCGACGGCCTCGGTGACCCGCCAGCGTGCCAGCCGGGTCATGGCCGCCCACTTGAGAATCCAGTCGCCGGCCTCGAGGTCTTCGAGGGCTTGCTCGAGTTGGAGGGGTGTCGGCTCCCCGGCCAGGGCGAGACAACCGGCCAGGGTAAAGACTAACAGGATCGCGGCTGGTTTCATCGCTGGTAGATCGGGAGGAAGCGATAGGGGACACCGAGGGTGAGGATGGCCATTGCAGTGCCGTAGCAGGGGTCGCTCTCGCCGCCCTCGCCGGCCCAACTTCCGTCCTCACGCTGTTTCGCCAGGAGGGCGTCGTGGATTTTCGGATACCACTCCTGGTAGTAGGCCTCGCCGGCCTGGTACATGGCCTGCACCGCGTAGTAGTGGGCGTAACTGTAGAACTGGGTGGACGAGAACTCGGAGTCCGGCCTGCGGCGCATGTACTCGAGGCCCTTCTTGACCTCCTTGGACTTTCGCTCTCCACACATCATGAGCGACAGGACACCGGCGGCGGTGCTCGAGAGTTTCGGCGGGTTGCCGGGCTTGTAGCCGAAGCCGCCCTCGAAGGGGTGCTGGCACCTCTTGACGTAGGCGATGGCCTTGCGGATGGTCTGGGCGGGAACGAAGATTCCGGCCTCCGCCGCGGAGGCCAGGGCGACGACCTCCATGACCGTCACCGAGATGTCGTCGTCTATCGGTTGGGGTTGGTAACGCCAACCGCCGGCGGGGTTCTGGGAACGCAGGATGATGGCGACGGCGCGCTTGAGGACGTCGCGGACTTCCTCGCGGTTCGTCATGCCCCAGACTTCGGACAGTGCGAGTGTGGCCAGACCGTGTTCGTACATGCCCTGGCGGGTGCCGCCGAAGTAGCCGCCGCCTTCCTTGCCGCGTCGGACGAGCCACGCCAGGCCCCGGTCGAGGTGGCGGCCATAGGGGCCCTTGTGGGGGAAGTGGCCCTTGACCATGAAAGCCATCAGGGAAAGGGCGGTGATCGCGGCGGGGTAGCGGTTGCCCCAACTGCCGTCGGGGTTCTGGTGCCCAGCGAGGTAGCGGAGGCCGCGTTCGATGGCCGCCTCGGCCTTCGGGGTCAGTTCCGCCACGCGCACCTTCTGGTCGGCGGCCAGGGAGGCCGATGGGGCCGCGAGGAGGCTGAGGACCATGAGCACCGCCAGTCTGGTTCTCGACCGCACGGTCCGGGCAATGGAGGCTGGCGGTGAGCCAGATACCGCGTGGGGGGCTCGGCCTTTCGCGGGCCGGGACGGCCCGCCTACATGCGCCTCGCTGCCAGAGGCGGAAACCCTTGTAGGCGGGGCGTCTCGCCCCGCGGCGAACACAGGAACAATCCTTGTAGGCGGGGCGTCTCGCCCCGCGACGGACACAGGCTGGAAAGCCTGTGCCACCAACTCCACATGCCAGGCCGGAAAGCCTGTGCCACCAAGGAGGGCGTGGAAACCTGGACGGGGAAATGCCCGGGGCCGTCGCGTGGGCGGGGCGCACGGGAGAAGTGACGGCCTCCTCCCTCGGGCTCGGCCTTTCGCGGGCCGGGACGGCCCGCCTACATGCGCCTCGCTGCCAGAGGCGGAAACCCTTGTAGGCGGGGCGTCTCGCCCCGCG
>CAYYCI010000487.1:0-3800 GCA_964470215.1 uncultured Planctomycetota bacterium | reverse complement strand
ACGCGGTTCACCCCGCGCGCGATGGCCACCGGGGCCGCGTCGAGCACCTCGCGCGCTCGCTCCCCTAGCCGGCGGAGCAACTCGTTTTCAGTCCCGATGGTTGCCATGTTTCTCGTCGGGCCGCCTCACCACGGCCTGGGCGCCTTGCCCAGGCTCTCGGGCAGTTTCTCCGGCACGGTGTAGTCCACGCGGGTCGTCTCGCCACCTTTGACCTCGATGCCGCCGAGCGCGGGCTCGAAGACGTAGCCCATCTTGGTGAACTGCGCCGAGGGCATGCGCAGCCGCTGCCACACCCGCAGGCCCTTGTTGGGCTTGTGCCACACGTCGCGCATCCAGATGAAAGGCCACGACTCCACCCGCCAGATCACCTCGTCGCCCTTCTCGGCGTAGAACCTCGACCCCCGCGCCAGTTCCATCAGCACCACCGCGCGACGCGGCGTGCCGTGGACGTAGAGCGGACGGTTGGTGTCCATGAACCGCGCCACCGTCAACAGATCCTTCACCTTCTTGACCAATTTGTCAATCCGCAGTTTCTTGCGGATCAATTTCTCGGCCTCCCTGGGGGGCAGCACCTGGCCCTCCTCGAGATACTTGTTGATGTCGAAGCGCTTGACCTTCAGCTCGCCCGTGCCGAGGTTCAGGTCGTAGGTGGGCTCGTTCCCCTCGCCCAGGACGTGGAGCCACACCCCCTCGATCCGCCCCTGGGGCGTCTCGACCACCAGGTCGTAGCGCCCAGGCGAGAGGTCCTCGATCGAATAGTGGCCGCTCTTCGGGTCGAACTTGCCCCAGTGGGTCTTGTCGAGGAGTTTCATGATGGTCGGCGGGACTCGCTCGACCACCCCGACCCGCTTGACCCTTTCCGGGGGCTTGAGGGTCCCCTCGATGCGACCGGCCGCGGCGAGCGCACCGCCCGCCATCGCCGCCAGAGCGATAGCAACGTGGCTGAGGCGAATCTTCATCTTTCCCACCACGACCATTATGTTCGATTTCGCCCCCTATTTCAATCCAGCGGGAGCGGCAAGGTGCGGTCTCGCATTGTTGGCGGCTGGCGCAAAGACCGCCAACTGGCACCGCCCCGACCTCTCCCACGGGGCACAAGAGCGTGCCAAAGCCCAGTCGCCCCACGCCTTTTCGATTGCCGACCGTGGGCGTCTGTGATAATCTCAAACCCTGCCTGTTCAACTTCCCTCTCAGCCGACGATGCGAGGGCCGACGGTTGCGGATGGAGAGTTTGGTTCATATAATTGGTGGCGCGCCGAGCCTTCGACTCGAGGCCCGAGGGCCACAGGTCTGATCGCCGTGGTGGGCGCTGCGGGCGTTCTCCTGGGTCTGTGGCGCGCTGATTGAGCCTTTTTCTCCATGGTTATAGTTCGCTGCCCCTGCGGCCGGCAATACCGGGTGGCCGAGGAAATGGTGGGACGGCGTGTCCGCTGCCCCGTCTGCAAAGCCACATTCGTGGCCACCCGCGCCGCGGCGGCCCGGCCCGCAAGGCCACGGGCCGCCGCGCGCGGCCGGCGAATGCGGATCGGCGAACTAGCGCTCTCCCAGGGCCTTGTGACAAAGGACCAACTCCAGACCTGCCTGGAGTACCAGCGAGCCCTGCGCCGCATCCCCACGGAGAGCGACCGTCGGCTCGGCGAAATTCTGGTCCGCGAGGGTCTGCTCAAGAGGGCTCAACTCGACCGCCTCCTGCGCCTCCAGGGCGAGGCCGAGGCCGCGCAGGTCGCCGCCAGGGTGGAACTGCCGCGCCGGCCGCGACCCAGGCCCGTGACCGAGGAGCAACGCGCCGCCATCCGACGCGGGGTCGAGGAGGCCACGCGCCAGAGGGTCGAGCGCGAGGTCGAGGCCGCCCAACTGGCTCGCTGGGAGGCCATCCTCGGTCGCGTGCGAGCGGTCCACGTGGTCGCCGCGCTGGCGATTGTGGTCGCGGGGCTCGTGGCCGTGGCGGCCTGGCCGGCGCCCAGGCACGCGCGAGTCCTGGCCCGTTACCTCGAGAGTTGCGGAGAGGACAGCCCGGCCCCCGATGCCTCGCTGGCCGCGACGGACCTGGGGATCGAGGTCGTGGAGTTCGGCGACCTGGAGCCCGCCCCACCCCTCACCCACGACTACCGCGCCGAACTCGCCAAACTCGCAAACGGGCACAACGGCGGATGGGAGGCGCTGCTGGAAGACACCGAGATGCCGGAGGCGAAACGCGCCGCCCTGGCCCTCGCGGCGAACCTCTTGCCGGAGAACTCCTCCCCCACGAACCTCGACCGCCTCGAGGTGACGGTCGCGCCGGTGGTCTGCCACCTGGTCTTTCGCCGCCGTGGCATGGGGATGAAGATCGAGGGGCGGTATCGGTTCTGGGTCGTGCGAGTGCGGGCCGGCGACCACGACAGCGGCTGGAAAGTGGCGGGCTTCGAGCCACTGCCGGGCGCTCAGGGCACCTGAGGTTCGACCCCGCGCGAGCCGCCGCAGAGACTCGTCCCGCAGATGGAGAGAGGCCACTTGAGGTCATTTCTCGTGTTGCTGATCGTCTCCGGCGTGGCAGCCGGCGGCGCCACCCCCGACCCGCCTCCGCCCAGGGAATTCGCGCTCGTCTTCTCGGTCGGCTACGGCACCAAGGATCACATGCCCAAGGACCCGGCCGAGTTCGAAAAGCTGCTCGTGAACCTCAAGGACGCCGGCTACAACGCCATCCACTGCGTTTACAAGGACTGGCGCCTGCCGCTGTGTCGCAAGCACGGCGTGCGGATGATGATTGACGTGCTTGCCCACGGCGACGACGCGCGGACCGACATCCGCCGAGACGACCAACGCGAGAACGTCAAGGCCATCTGCCTGAAAGTGCGAGGCGACGACGGAGTGTGGGGCTACAACCTCTGGAACGAACGCCTCGACTTCTTCGGAAGGCCCGTCGCACAGCGCCTCAACCGCTTCCTGGCCATGCTCAGAGAGTGGGACCCCACCCACCCGGTGTGGGTCGGCACCTATCGCAACTACTTCCCCGACAGGGTCCAGCCCAACCCGGGCGTCCACGGCTACTACGACTACCACTGGGCGCGGGGGATGGGCTATCACTTCGCAAACCTACAGTGGTACTTCGCGTTCCTCCAGAAGCGAAACGCCTACCTCGGTCGCTGGATGCTCGTCCACGACTACAACCGCAACATGTACACCCTCAACACCTCGATCGCTTTCGGCCTTAAGGTGGCCATCTGGTTCATCGGCGGGCCGTGGGACGCCAGGACCGGGAAGTGGAACCCGAACCACCACTTCATCCGCATAGGCCGCAAGATGCGCAAACTCTTCCCCGAGCTGGGCAAGATAGGGAAACCCCTGGCGGTTTACTCGACCCCCACCTCGCGCACCCCCGACAACCGCGACAAGCCCCCTGGCGTGCCCAGGCCACTCCAACCGTTCCCTGAAGACCACTGGCTGGCGGTCAAGCAGGGCGAGGCCGTCGCGGGGTTCTTCAAGCGCCCCGATGGCTCGGACGCGGTCTATTTCGCTAACCACAACGCCTTCGCGTGGCAGGGCATGGTGGTCGAGTTGCGCGAGCCGAAGCCCGAGAAGATCAAGGCCTGGCAATTCGACAAGGAAGCAGGCGAGTGGGTCGAGTTCCGACCCGCCCGACTGATCTCCTTCCCACTCGCACCCGGCGACGGCGAGCTCTTCAAGTTCCAGCGGCCGCGCTAGCCCCCACCCCACCCTGCAAGCCCGGGCTCGGGGTTCCCCATCGCCCGAACGCACTCGTGGACTCGGTGGACGACGTGGCTGACGCGGGGCGAGACGCCCCGCCTACATGCAATGAGGTG
>CAYYCI010000486.1:0-3804 GCA_964470215.1 uncultured Planctomycetota bacterium | reverse complement strand
TGGCGGACAGGCAGGAGTTGGCATCGCTCGAGCGAGCCTTGAAGTAGATCGGCAGCAGCGCCGTGCCGTCCGGCAGGTCCACGCGCTGGGCGGCGCCCGCGCCGGCGCTGAAGAACCTGTCCGGGTCGGGCATGTCGAGGAACTGTGGCGGGCTCCACCTCCGCGCGTCGGGGTCGTAGACGGCATAGGCGGCTTCTTTGGGTCGCGGCTCGGGCATGAGGCGGTTGCCCACGTAGCGGACCGTGTGGCCGGTGCCGAGCAGCACCCCCGACGCGGCATGCCACGCGGGCTGAAAGTCGCAGACGCCCGCCTCGATGCCGCCGGGCTCGGTCCAGCGGGAAAGGTGCGGCTCAGGCTCGGGGCCCGTCCAGGTGGCGCCCAGGTCGTCGGAGCGCATGGTGTGCAGGCCGTAGAAGATATCGCTTCCGGCCATGTCGCCCTTTTGCAGGGTCAGGACGACGGCCGGCCCGCCGTCGCGGCCCGCCGCATTTCTCTGAGTGCACCTACGCACGAAGAGCGGCTGCCCGCCGCGTGGCGAGGGCCGACGCGTCCCGCGGGTGTCGGGATGTGCTCGTCGGCCGGCTATCGCGGCCGAGGTGTTTCTCTTCCGCGGACCCGCCGCCACGCCTCGGCGGCGATGTCGAAGTCGCGCACGCGGCGGGAGGGGTCCGTGGCGGCCTCGACTATGGCGGAGACGGCCTCGGTGACGGCGTCGGCCAGGTGCGCCGGGACCGTCAAAATGAAGGTCTGCCGAGGCGGGTTTTCGGCGCTGAGCGCTGCTTCTGGCGCTGCGCCGTCGCCGTAAGTTCCTGGCGCGCTAGGGCCGGCAACCAGACTGTCGATCTGGTGGTTGGGGGTTCGAGTCCCCTCGCCCTCGCCAGCAATAACTAAGCGATAACTTATATCTACAACCCGTGGCGGCGCGCCTCGATGGCTGCGCCGCCCCGCCTTTCTCGCCCCGGTCGCAAACAGCTCCGCAAGGTCGGGGAACCCCCCACCGCTCTCTACCGACGCTTTCTCTTCTCCTCCCGTGCACCGGAGACCTCGGGCCGAGGCGAGCTCGTTTCGCCCGGCTGAACTCCGGCGGTTGACAATCCGCGCGAGGTGCGACAATAATATGCTGCGTCGGGGGCCGGGGTGCTGGTCCCTCCGGGTTCTGCCTGTTCCGAGGGCGTCCGATGCTCTGCAAGGAACGTAAGCGGCCTGATCAACGCGCGGTGTCGCGGGCGTGGCTCGCCTCGATGGGGTTTTTCGTTCTTCTGGTTCCAGTTTCGGCTCTCGGCGGTGGAGGGTCGTTGAAGATTCCGGCCTGCGCGTTCGCTACACCTCGGGCCGCGGCCGCCCGGTGGAGGTCTGGCTCAATGGTCATCACCTTGGGACTTGTTGTGCTCGTGTGACGGGCGTTCCACCGGGGAACCCGTGGCGGTGCCCGAAGCTCCACGCCGGGAGACGGTCATTGCTGGAGCGTAATGGGGCGGAGTGGGTGGAGGCCTGCGAGTTTGCGGCCTCGGCTGGGATATAAATCTTGAGGCTCGCCCGCAACGGGCTGCCGGCTGGCCGCGGGCGAAAAAGGACAGGAGAAGACGCATGAAGACAGCGAGAAGACGGCTAGTGGCCACTGCGATGGCCGTGGGCCTGATGGCCCTGCTTGCGGAGGCGGCCGATGACATCCTCATCGCAGACTTCGAGGGGCCGGACTACGGCGCCTGGAAGGCCACAGGCGAGGCATTCGGCAAAGGCCCCGCCCGCGGCACCCTGCCCAGGCAACGGCGCGTCAGCGGCTTCAAGGGCAAGGGCCTCGTCAACACCTACCTCAATGGCGACGGAACGACCGGGACGCTCACCTCGCCGGAGTTCACCGTCGAGCGCGACTACATCGTCTTCCTCATAGGCGGCGGCGCTCATCGAGGCGCCGCGCTCGAGTTGCTAGTCGGCGGCAAGGTCGTGGACTTCCGCTCGGGGGCCAACGACGAACGCCTCGCCCCCGCGTTCTTCGACGTCAGGAAATACCGGGGCAAGAAAGTCCAACTCCGAATCGTGGATAACGTCAAGGGCGGATGGGGCCACGTCAACGTCGACCACATCGTCCAGACCGACACCAAGCCCAAGGTCCCCACCTACGGCAACTTCTCGAAGGAGATCACCGTCGGCAAGAAGTTGCTTCTCATCCCGATCCGCAACGGAGCGAAACGGTGCAACCTCGAGGTTGTGGTCGAGGGCAAGCCGGTCCGCCGGTACTCGACCGAATTGGCCCCCAACGCCGACTCGATTGACTTCTACGCCTACTTCACCATCGAGCGCTACAAGGGCAAGACGGCGGTGGTCCGCGCCAGCGGGGCGTCCGAGGAAGGCTTCGCGCTCATCCGCCAGGCCGACCAACTCCCCAACGCCGACAAACTCTACGACGAACCCCTGAGGCCCCAACTCCGCTTCTCGCAGAAGGTCGGCTGGAACAACGACCCCAACGGCATGGTTTACTACGACGGGGAGTGGCATCTTTTCTTCCAACACAACCCGGTGGGCTGGCGCTGGGGCAACATGACCTGGGGCCACGCCGTCAGCAAGGACCTCATCCACTGGGAACAACTGCCCAACGCCCTCTTCCCCTCGACAATGGCCCGGGGCGCTTGCTTCTCGGGGAGCGCAGCGGTGGACGAGTTCAACACCGCCGGCTTCCAGACGGGGAAGGAGAAGGTCCTCGTGGCCGCGCTCACGGACACCGGCGCCGGCGAGGCCATCGCCTACAGCAACGACCGCGGCCGCACCTTCACCTGGTACGAGGGCAACCCGGTGGTCCGCCACCGCGGGCGCGACCCGAATATCATGTGGTACTCTCCCGGCAAACATTGGGTGATGGCCGTCTACGACGAGAGCAAGCAATACGGCCGCAACATCGCCTTCTACACCTCAAAGGACCTCAAACACTGGGAACTCCAAAGCCATCTGCCCGGCTACTTCGAGTGTCCTGACCTGATCCAACTGCCCGTGGACGGCAACAAGGACAACACCCGCTGGGTGGTCTTCGCCGCCGACGCCCGCTACGCCATCGGCGACTTCGATGGCAAGAAGTTCACCCCGGAACACCAAGGTAAGCACCGCGTGCACTACGGCCCGTACTATGCCTCGCAAACGTTCAGCAACCCACCCGATGGCCGGGTCATCCAGATCGGCTGGGCGCGGATCGGCATGCCCGGCATGCCCTTCAACCAGACATTCAGTTTCCCAACGAGGCTGACCCTCCGCACCACCCCGAAGGGCATCAGGATGTTTGCCAAGCCGATCAAGGAGATCGAAATCCTCCACAAGAAAGAACACCGGCTGGCCGGCGCGGAACTCGCGCCCGGCTCGCCCAAGGCCCTGCCCGTCGCCGGCGAACTCTTCGACATCCGCGCCGAGTTCAAACTCGGCGATGCCAGGACCGTTGGCCTCGACATCGGAGGCAACCGCGTCGTTTACGACGTCGCGGGCAAGAAACTCAACGGCGCCTCCATGGACCCCGTGGATGGCAAGGTCTCGATGCAAGTGATCGTGGACCGCCCGATGATCGAGGTCTGTGGGAACGACGGCGCCGTCTACATCACCGCGGGCCGGCCGAAGCGCGGCAACGTCTCGGCCATCCAGGCATTTGCCGACGGCGGAAAGGCCACCCTCGTCCGCCTCGTGGCCTACGAACTGGACTCGATCTGGAAAAAGAAGTGAGCAAGCGCCGAGCCTCGAGCGCCCGGTGGCACAGGCTTTCAAGCCTGTGCGCGACGCGGGGCGGGACGCCCCGCCTACAGGCGGCCAGAACCCGGGGCGTCCCCG
>CAYYCI010000485.1:0-3806 GCA_964470215.1 uncultured Planctomycetota bacterium | reverse complement strand
TCTTCGACGTCCTCTACGACTCCCCCCTGAAGGTCATCCTCACCCGCCACGAACAAGGCGCGGGCCACGCCGCGGACGGCTACGCCCGGGCCAGCGGCAGGGTCGGGGTCGTCATCGTGACTTCCGGGCCGGGCGCGACCAACCTCATCACCGCCATCGCCACCGCCAATTTCGACTCCTCGCCCGTCGTGGCCTTCACGGGCCAGGTGCGCACTAGCCTCATCGGCAACGACGCCTTCCAGGAAGCCGACATGGTGGGCATCAGCCGCCCGATAACGAAACACAACTTCCTGGTCAAGCGAGTCGAGGACCTCGGGCGGGTCATCCGCGCGGCATTCCACATTGCCCGCACGGGCAGACCCGGGCCGGTGGTCGTGGACCTGCCCCTCGACGTCTCGACCGCCGAGACCGACGCTCCCGTGCCCAAGGAGGTTGACCTCCCCGGCTACAAGCCCCACGTCAAGGGCAACATTCGCCAGATTCGCCTGGCCGCCGACGCCATCAACCGGGCCAAGCGCCCGCTCGTCTACGCCGGCGGCGGCGTCGTCATCTCCGGCGCCCACCAGGAACTCCGGCAACTGGCCGAGAAAGCGAACCTCCCCGTGACCACGACCCTGATGGGCCTCGGCGCGATTCCCGAAGACCACCCCCTCTCCCTCCAGATGCTCGGCATGCACGGCACCGCCTACGCCAACTTCGCCATGCAACACGCCGACTGCATCATCGCCGTCGGCTCCCGTTTCGACGACCGCATCACGGGAAAACTCGACGAGTTCGCCCCGGCACGCGAATGCATCATCCACATTGATATTGACCCCTCGTCGATCTCGAAGAACATCGTGGTGGACATCCCCGTGGTCGGCGATGCCAAGCGCATCCTGACCGAACTCGTCAAACACGTCGAGCCTGCCGAACACCCCGAATGGTGGGCGCTAATCAACGACTGGAAGACCAAGCACTCTCTGACCTACGACCGCACCGACACCAAACTGAAGCCCCAGTACGTCGTCGAACAAATCCACGAGGCCACCAAGGGGGAGGCCATCATCTGCACCGAGGTCGGCCAGAACCAGATGTGGGCCGCCCAGTGGTTCACCTACCGCCGCCCCCGCCAGTTCATCTCCTCAGGCGGCCTCGGCACCATGGGCTTCGGCTTCCCAGCCGCCATCGGCGCACAGGTCGCCTGCCCCGACAGGATAGTCTTCGACATTGCCGGCGACGGCTCCCTCCAGATGAACATCCAGGAACTCTCCACCGCCGTCCGCGAGAGGCTTCCCGTCAAGGTCGCCCTACTCAACAACGGCTACCTCGGCATGGTCCGCCAGTGGCAGGAACTCTTCTTCAACCGCCGCTACGCCTCCACCTACCTGGCCGACGGCAACCCCGACTTCGTCAAACTCGCCGAGGCGTATGGAGCCAAGGGCATCCTCGTCGAGCACCACGACCAGGTCCGGCCCGCCATCGAGGAAGCCCTCGAGACCGACGGCCCCGTCATCATTGACTTCCGCATCAACCCCGAGGAAAACGTCTTCCCCATGGTCCCCGCCGGCGAGGCCATCCACCGCATGCGCGGCCTCGCCTGACCCTGCCCCCCACGCCAAGAGGCAAGCGGCAGCACGACACCACTAGAAGCCGATATCTCACACGCCCCGGTTCGTTCGCACGACGAGGCTCACCCCCGCAGCCGTGGCGAGCGCCCCCAGAACGATCAGCACATTCAACACCACCGTGAAGGCCCAGCCAAAGTAGAAGACCATCACCGGGAGGAGGAACGGCTTGACGGCGCGGTTGCCCAGGAAGTTGGCCAGATGAAAGGCCGAGGCGCCCTTCTCCCGCAGGTCCTTCAGGAGCGGGTACCACGCATAGATGGGACCCATCGAGAGAATCCCGGCGGCCGATGACAAGGCGATGCCCCTCAGTCCTGCGCCCTTGCCCAAAAAGCGCGAGATGTGTGCAGGCCTGACGAACAGGTTGAGGACAAACATGACCGTCAGGGCGATGCACAAGGGGATGGCGAGCTGGGCCAGGGTGTGCCCACTGCTCCTCAATGCGTGGGCCGCCTGACCCGGCCTCAGGCAGGCCAGGGCCAGGTAGAGCGCGGCCACGCTGGCCGGAAACGCCACCCTGCGCAGCACGGTCCTCCACGTGCCCCGCTTTTTCGCAGGTGAGCCGTCCGGGTGTTTCACGATAGCCACCCGGCCAGGAGCACGGTGATGAGCGCCACCGGGATGGCGAGGGCGAACGCCAGGCCATTCCTCGCCAAGGCGAAGCGCGTGCCCAGGGCCGAGGCCTCCGCCGGCAGTTGCACAAGCCCCACGCTCACCCACGTGTAGAGCACCGCCGCCGCAGCGACCAGGCTCACCCCGCCCTCGAGCAGCGCCCTGCCAATGACATAACTGTTCACTGGGTGTCCGGCGAGAATGCTCCCGAAAACCGCGCCCCATGCCGCGTCGCCTACGGCATGGCCCGTGAAAACCGCGGCCAGGGTGTCCTTGGAGATGAACGAGCGAAGAAGACCTACTAAGAAGACGACTCCGAGGAGCGTGGGCACCATCACCACAAGCTGGCGCAGGGACCTCCCCAGGGCGGCGCTCAGCCGCGCACGGGCCGCAGGCTCCGGGGCTGGCGCGCACCGCAGATACCACCCGATCGCCTCCCGCACCGTCCCTTCGGCCCCGGTGACGACCGCGAAGCCATTCGCGCGAAGAGTCTCGGCCAGACGCGGCGAAAGGTGCCTTGTGAGGAAGACCATGGCGCCCAGGCTCAGCGCTCTCGAGACCATCTGGACCCCCAACCCCGGGCGACCCCACTCCGAGGGGGCACGCACGACCTCGAAAGTCATGGTCCCCGCGTCCACCACCAGGAGATACCGACACGTGGACATGGTGCCCGCAACTTCGGCGTCGAGGTCAGCCTCGACCGCAGGCACGGCGATCTTCATCTCCAGCCCCGAAACACTCGAACCAGGCTCTGTGGCAGCGCGCCGGAGCGCCTACCGCGGGTCCTTCGGCTCGCGCCCCGCGGCCCAGTACAGGCCGCGGACGACCAGCCGCTGCCATTGAGGATTGGTCCAGGCCTGCCTGCCGTGGCCGTTGCCCGTGTAGAAGACGCGGCCCTTGCCGTAGTGCTGCACCCAGGACATGCACTGGCGTTCGTTGCCGCGGTTCATGCGGACCAGGCAACGGATGCAGGCGTTCTTGTGGTAATTGTGGCGGTAGGTTTCGTCCTGAATCTCGAAATCCCCCATGGGCTTGGTGATGGGGTGGTCGCGGTCGTAGATGTGGAGGGTGTATTTGCCGCCGCCGTGGCCGGCGAAGCGGCCGCCCACCAGTTCCCAGTAGGCGTCGGAGCGCTTGAAGGAGTCGCTGGCGGAGTGGATGCCGGCGAAACCGCCTCCCTTGCGCACGAAGTCGCAGAGGCCCTTCTCCTGGGCCGGGTCCGTGAAGTTCAGCCCCGTGCAGTAAAAAAGCACAACGTCGTACTTCCCGATGTTTTCGGCCCTCAGGTCGTCGAGATTCTCGGTCAGGGTGACGTCGAAATCACCTGTCTCCTCCAGCACCTTCACGAGGATGGGCGAAAGGTGCCGCCAGTCGTGAACGCCCCCGCCGCGCAGGAACAGGACTGTGATTTTCTCCCCTCCCGCCGCGGGGGTTGGCGCCACGGCGAGGACTGCCGCGGCGAAGGCCACTGCTGCGATACCACGCCACTTCATCGGAGCGCCTCCTTTCTTCCTCGACGCGCTCGGCCGAGGTGCCCGGCCCTGGAGGGCATCTCGCCGTCGGCCTCTCTGGCGCACGACCGACACC
>CAYYCI010000484.1:0-3814 GCA_964470215.1 uncultured Planctomycetota bacterium | reverse complement strand
CCGCTCGTCGTGCCCCAGGAGAATCGCAGCGCAGTGGTTGACGCCTGGGCGAAAGCCCTCGACGCCTATCCTCGCTGAGGAGAACTATGGCACACGCCTACACACCAGGACTTCGCGTTACCGAGCGCGCTCCCATCCGCAAGGAGCGGCGCCTGCCGATCACCGGCGAGGTGTTGGTCAAGGCGGGGGAGCGGGTCAGCGCCGAAAAGGTCGTGGCCAGGACCGAACTCCCCGGGGATGTCGCCACGGTCAATGTGGTCAACCAGTTGGCCATCAGCCCCTCGGAACTTCCCCGCCACATGCTCAAGCGCGAGGGCGAGCGCGTCGCTCGCGACGAGCCGATCGCCGAGACGAAACCGCTGATCAACTGGTTCAAGAGAGCCGTTCGCTCGCCGGTTGATGGGGTGATCGAGTCGGTCTCGAACATCACTGGCCAGGTGCTCATCCGCACGGCCCCTCGGCGGGTGGAACTGACGGCGTATGTGGATGGCGTGGTGGCCGAGGTCTTCGAGGGCGAGGGAGTGGCGGTCGAGACGACCGGGGCGCTCGTCCAGGGCATCTTCGGCGTGGGGGGCGAGACCCACGGCGAGGTGGTCGTCGCGGCCGAAAGCCCCGAGGCGAACCTCCGGCCCGACGACCTGAAAGAGGACCACGTGGGGAAGATCGTCGTGGGCGGCTCGCTGGTCACCAGCGAGGTCTACGAGCGGGCCTCGGCCATCGGGGTCGCGGCCCTGGTCTGTGGGGGCTTCCACGACCGCGACCTGCGGCGCCTGCTGGGCTACGACCTCGGGGTCGCGATAACCGGCCACGAGCCGATCCGCCCGACCCTGATCATCACCGAGGGCTTCGGGCCGATTGCGATGGCCGAAGGAACGTTCGCCTTGCTCAAGGCCAACGAGGGCCGGCGCGCCTCGGCCAACGGCGCCACCCAGATACGAGCCGGGGTCCTCCGCCCCGAGATAATCATCCCGAGGCCCGACCTCGCGGGCGGCGAGGAGGACGAGCGGCCGGCGATGGGCTTGACCGTCGGCTCCCCCGTCCGTATCATTCGGGAGCCTGGTTTCGGCAAGATCGGCCGGGTGCGGTCCCTTCCGGCGGGCCTTCAGGAGATCGAGACCGAAGCGCGGGTCCGTGTGGTGGAGGTGGAGTTCCCCGAAGGCCACACGGCGATAGTGCCGAGGGCAAACGTCGAAGCGATAGAGAAGTGAGCCAGCGAGGACGTGGGTTTTTTCGGCTCGCCGCGGTGGTGGTCTCGGCCACCGCTGCGGTTTTCTCTGGTCGGCTGTGGGCCGGTGAACTGGTGGCCCCGCCCCCGGAGAGCCTTCGCGCCTACGACCGCCCGAGCGACGACGGGAGCGTGGTGGCGGTCGAGTGGGGGCGTTCGCCCTCGGAGGGCAAGGGCGTCAGTTACCTGGTCGAGATCGCGCCGGACCGCGACGGCAAGCCAGGGGAGTTCAAGCGGGCCGTGCAGGTGCCGTCCACCGGGGCGCTGAAGTCCGACTCCCCGAAGTTCTTCGGCTTCTCGAAGAAAAACCGCCTGCTCCACTATGTCGGCCTCGAGCCGGCTCGCTTTTTCCCGCCCGATGTGGCCGAGATCAAGAAAGCGGTCCGGGCTGCGGAAGCGAAACGCCTGAGCGCAGAACAACTCGCCGAGGCGAACGTCCAGTCCTATCTGGCCGGGAAGGTCAACGAACGACTCAAGGAAGAGCGCCGGCGCATCAACGCGCGGCGGTATCATTTCCGGGTCGCGATCACGGACGGCCAGCGGACGGCCTACATCGCCCGGGACGGTCAGTCGGTGGTTGTTTCCGCGCGGGCGCGGCCGAACTTCTTCAAGTGGTATAAACTAAACAACCTGGTCTTCTCGGTTCTCTTCTGTGGGGTTGTGCTCGGGTTTATTCGGTTGGCCCGGCGGAACCCCAATCTTTTCATCCGCAAGATAGCGGGCCTCGAGGCGGTCGAGGAGGCGATCGGGCGGACGACCGAGATGGGACGGCCGGCGTTCTTCGTCCACGGCCTCGGGGGAGTCGGCGGGCTGGCCACCCTGGCCGCCCTGAACATCCTCGCGCGAATCTGCCGGCGCGCGGCGGAGTACGACACGCGGGTGCGGGTGATGAACAACGAGCCGATAGTCCTGGCGGTGAGCCAGGAGGTGGTCAAGGAGGCCTACACCGAGGCGGGCCGCCCCGACGCCTACGACCCCGACGACGTCTCGCTCGTCGCCTACGACCAGTTCAGTTACGCCGCGGCGGTCGGGGGGCGGATGGTGCGGGAGAGGCCAGGGGCCATCTTCCTGATGGGCTCGTTCGCTGCCGAGTCGCTGCTTCTGGCCGAGACCGGGGCCTCGACGGGCGCGATCCAGATCGCAGGCACCGACTCCTACACCCAACTCCCCTTCTTCATCACCACCTGCGACTACACGCTTATCGGCGAGGAACTCTACGCTGCTTCGGCCTATCTCTCGCGCGAGCCCAGGATGCTGGGCAGCCTGCGCGGCCAGGACGTCGGGAAGGCGTTCCTGATGTTCACCCTGATCGCCGGGGTTTTGCTCTTGACGGTCGGCAAGGCGGTGGGGGTGGACTTCGGCTGGGTGAGCGAGTTCTTGCGAGCGTTCTGAGGCGACGCGTTTGCAATGTGGTTCAAGCGGACGATACCGCTGGTGATGTGTTTCGTGGTGGGGGTGATGGCATTCGCCCAGGAGTTCATCCCCCATCCTCTCTCGGCGCAGTTCCGCGAGGAGATGACCACGTGGTTCCGCATCATCGGCGGGTTTGCCATGTTCATCGGCGCCTACAGCCTCCTCCACATGCACTACACCCGCGTGCGCCGGCGCCAGGCCGGCTGGGGCTACAGCCTCTTCGTGTTCCTGGGCGCCGGCCTGATGGTGGTCTTCGGCCTCTACAATCGGGGCCGCGGCCCGATGGCCCCGTTGCCGGCCGAGGGCTCGGTCTTCCATTGGCTCTACATGACCATCCAGGTGCCTTGCGGCGCGACGATCTTCTCGATCCTGGCCTTCTTCATGGCGAGCGCGGCGTTCCGGACGTTCCGCGCCCGGAACCTCGAGGCCGCCCTTCTTCTGGTGGCGGCGGCGATCGTGATGTTCGGCCGGGTGCCGCTGAGCGCGATGATCAGCGACTACTTCCCGAAGGCGGCCGACATCCTGATGGAATACCCCAACATGGCGGCCAAGCGCGGGATCGTGCTCGGGATTAGCCTGGGCATGATCTCGCAGTCGCTGAGGATTCTCTTCGGGATCGAGCGTTCGTATCTGGGGGGCGGCGACTGATGGGCACCCCCGAGAGCCAACTCCGCCGACTGGCCATCTCGCGCCGGATCGTCTTCCTCCTCGTCGCGCTGGCCGTCATCGTGCCGTTCCTCCTCACGTTCAAGATGCCGGTCACGCCCGGCCACCTCTCGAGAGCCGTTTACGACAAGATAGAGGCTCTCCCGCCGGGTGCCCCGGTGCTCCTGGCTTTCGACTACGACCCCACCTCGATGGCCGAGCTCTACCCGATGTGCCTCGCGCTCTTGCGCCATTGCTTCCGCCGCGACCTTCACCCGATCGTGATGACCCACTGGAACTCGGGGGTGGGACTGTGCAAGGAACTGGTGGAACGCTCGGCCGCAGAAGCGGGCAAAACCCCGGGGAAGGACTTCCTGTTCCTCGGTTTCAAACCGGGCTATGCCAACCTCGTGCTCAACATGGGCGAGAGCCTGACCGGGGCATTCGAGAAGGACTACTACGGCAAGCCCACCCGCGGCATGCCCGTCCTGCGCGGCGTGCGTTCCTTGAAGGACATCCCGCTGGTGATCG
>CAYYCI010000483.1:0-3852 GCA_964470215.1 uncultured Planctomycetota bacterium | reverse complement strand
CCGCTATCCCCATAATCAGGGGCCACACTCGATCCGCTCCTTTCCCCGCTCGAGGGCGAAAAGCAAGGTTCGAGCGAGGACGTCTCGTTTCAGATTTCGGGTTGCGGGTTTCAGGTTTTGTGGGTTGGTCCGAGGGTGTGGGCGCACGGAGGTTCGTGGCCGGTGGCGGACCGGGGTGCTTCGCTGCCGCGCGAAGGGGCCCGTGGTGGGAGGAGCGTTGCTTTCGGGGGGCTGGCCCGGGTCACCGGGTCAGGCAGATGAGCCAACCGTCGTGAACCGACATGGAGAGCAGCGTCTTGCTCTCCCGCTCACAAGGCCTCTTCCTGCTACCACTGGTGGGCAAACACCCACCGCGTCCCCCACAACCCGTAACCGACAACCGAACGCCCAAAACTGAGAACCGAGGACCTCGCACCTTGCCGGCCCTACTCGAACTTCGGGAGCATGGGGCCGTGGGCCTCGATGAGATCGTCACACAGGGAAACAATCTGGTCAATGGTCAATTCGCTCGCGGTGTGGGGGTCGAGCATGGCCGCCTGGTAGATGTGGTCCTTCTTGCCGGTGAGCGCCGCCTCGATGGTCAGGAGTTGAACGTTGATGTTCGTGCGATTGATCGCCGCGCATTGTTCGGGCAGGTCGCCGACGTAGCAGCCCTGAACCCCGTTGCGGTCCACGAGGCAAGACACCTCGACGCACGCCCTGCGCGGGAGATTCGTGATCAGGCCGTCGTTCAGGACGTTGCCCCCGATGCGGAACGGGACGTCGGTCTCCATCGCCTCCATGATGTAGGAGCCGTATTCGCCGGTTCGCCTGTGGGTGAGTTTCTTGTTGTTGACCAGTTCCTCGCGGCGGCGTTCCCAGCCTTCGATCTGGGCGACGCACCGGCGGGGGTACTCGTCGAGCGGGATGTTGAACTCCTCGATGAGTTCGGGGAATTGGCTCTTTATCCAGTAGGGCATGTACTCGGCGGAGTGTTCCGAGGACTCGGTGACGTAGTATCCGAATCGGAGCATGATCTCGAATCGGACCATGTCGTAGTGTTTCTCGCCGCCCTTGCGCCGCGCCTGGCGGTTGATTTTGGCGGCGCGGCGCTTTATCTCCGGGTAGAGGTCCTTCCCTCCGTCGGTGATCTCCAGGAGCCATGCCTGGTGGTTGATCCCGGCGATCTTCCACTGGAGTTTCTTGACCTTCTCGAGTAGGCCGACCCGACGGAGAAGTCCCCTGGCGCAGCCCTGGACCGAGTGACACAGTCCCACAGCCCTGATCGGGGTAGCCAGCAGCAAGGCCCCGGTGATCATTGCCATCGGGTTCACGTAGTTGAGGAACCAGGCGTCGGGGCAGACCTCTTCCATGTCGCGAGCGAACTCGAGGACGACCGGGATCGTGCGCAGCGCCCGGAAGATGCCCCCGATCCCCAGAGTGTCGCCGATTGTCTGGCGCAGGCCGTATTTCTTGGGGACCTCGAAGTCAACGAGCGTGGCGGGATAGCCGCCGACCTGGATGGCGTTGACGACATAGTCGGCGCCGCGGAGCGCGGCCTTGCGGCTGCGGGGCCCCAGGTGGGCGGTTATCTTCGCCCGGCCCTCGTTTATGTTCTCGTTGAGATTGTCGAGCATCATCTTCGAGTCGCGCAACCGCTTGCCATCAATGTCGTAGAGCGCGATGTGGCTATCGCGCAGCGGCTCGCTCAGGAGGCAATCACCCAGGATGCTCTTGGCAAAAACCGTGCTCCCCGCCCCCATGAACGCGATCTTCGGCATGGTGCTTTCTCCGTCAGGGCCAAAGCGAGAGACGAATTGCCGATAAGGATAGCCGCGGACGGGATTGAGTCAAACCTCAGCGGCGGGCAGCGGCCTTGAAGTTCGCCACGGCCTCGCTGACAAGGAGGGGGCGAGAGTAGATTCTCACCGAGTGCAAGAAAGAGCGAGCCGCTGGTGGGATGCGGAGAGTCCCGCCGCCGACCTGCCCGATGCCGCGGTCGAACCACGTCCAACCCCGTTGACGGGGATGGCTGGCACCATCGCAGAACCGGCCATCAACGACGCAACAGATGATCGCCGGGCCACCATCAACGATGAACGCCACGCGATGCCGCTTTCCAGGCCGGATCATTCCCTTGTCCACGTCCCACGCTGCGGTCCTGCTGCCGTCGGAGAAGCTCAGGGCCACGGTGCCCGCCTCGTTCGTGCTCACCCCGAAACCGCGCCCGTCGGGGTGCCTGGCCTCGAGGATCAGTTGGCCCGGGGCGAGGGAAGGCAAGGCGAGGTCCAGTTCCAGGGTGAACCCGCCCCCACGAGACAGTGGCGGCATTTCCGCGACGGTGCCGCCCTGGCCCCCTTCGATGGCAGAGCGGCCCATGGAAAAGACCAGGCGCTCCGTGGTCTCGCTCCACGGCCCCTCGAGTTGCCCCCACATGGCACGCAACAGACCAGGGTCAATCTCGTGAACGCGGGCCACTGACTTCTGGGTCTCGGTCACCCAGAACCGACCCTGGTCTTCGATCAGGCACGGGTAACTGATCCTGGTTCCGGGGTCGCGGTCGTAGAGGAGAATCTCTGGCTGTGACCAGTGGATGGCCCCGTCCTTTTCCACTCCGCCGCAGACCCAGGCTGGGTTGCGGCCTCGGAAGTCGCGCCCGCCGTGCTGGTGGCACCAGAGGAGGAACTTGCCGTTTCGGCAACGCCAAATCTGGGCACACGCCCTCGGGTGTCGGACGATCGGGCCGCCGGGACGGTAGCGCAACGGCTGCGGCTGCGACCAGGTGCGCGCCCCGTCGCGACTGTAGGAGATTGCTGGAAAGCCCCTTGTGGTGCGATACACGCAAACCAGTTCGCCGGGGCGCGAGAGGCGGGCCACGATGTGTTCCTCCTGGACCGAGCCGAAGGCGGGATTGCGGATGCCGTCCTGTCCCTCGGGCAGGAGTTCCCAGTGGAGCCTCTCGGGGTCGGCCTCCGTGAGGATGTTATCGCTCCTGAGGACCCAGCCCTCGCCCTCGCCCAGGAAGTAGCGCCCCAGCTTCGTGAACGAAATGTAGACCACGCCCCCCGCGACCACCGGCTTGCACACGCCCCAGAACATCTGGACGAGTTTCCCGTCCCTGACCAGCCTGTCGCAGGCCGTCCGCCGCAGTGGCACCCGGTAACGGCGCGACCAGGTCCGCCCGCCATCGTCCGAGTAGCGGAAGCAGTACCAGCCGTGGGTGTCGTCGCGGCCGAGGTGGACATTGTCGCCGTTGTAGGTGTAGAAGACATAGACGCGCCCCCTCGGGGTGACCAGCGGCACGGCCCAGGAGGCTGCCGGCCCGGTGGGCGGCTCGATGGGCACGAGCGGGCCCCAGGTCCTGCCGCGGTCGGCGCTCGTCGTCGCCGCGATGTGTTGCCCGGCCTCTCCCTCCTTTCCCCGGCCGGTCGTCACCACACACACCCACTCCCCGCGCGGAGTGACGACCACGTAGGGCTGGTCGGCGTAGTTCAACGAAGGGATGACCGAGCCCGTGGCGATGTTGCGTCGGTCCGGCTCGGCGTGCGAGGTCATGGCGAAGCAACCGAAGGCGAAAATGGCGAAAATCGCTTTCATCTGCGGCTGCCCGATTATACCAACTCCGCGCTCGCGCCAGTAACAGCTTCCGGGCGGTAGTGTGAGTCAAGTCTCTCGGTCCAAACGTGGGGGCGCGAAACACTGGTACGGGCAGGCCCCCGTGCCTGCCCCACCCCCAAAGCAGAAGCGGCGCACCGCCCGAGATACCCGCTGGAAAGCCTGAGACTATGAAGGAAAGCCGTGCGTGGACCCGAGAAGGTCGGGGCTGTGGGCTTTGGCACGCTTTTGTGCACCGTGGGTTCCTAATGCAGGCGA
>CAYYCI010000482.1:0-3854 GCA_964470215.1 uncultured Planctomycetota bacterium | reverse complement strand
GGCAAAATCCACACCGTCCACGGCCATTGCTATCCCAGCCCGTGGGAGTGTGACCTGGGGGCGCAGCCGGTGCCCCCCGGCCTCGACTGGGACATGTGGCTCGGGCAGACCTCGTACCGTCCCTACAACCGCGACATTTACCTTCCGCGCGCGCGGCCCGGCTGGATTTCGTTCAGGCCGTGGTCGGGCGGAGAGATGACCGGTTGGGGCGCGCACGGCCTCGACATCATCCAGTGGGGCCTGGGCACGGACGATAGCGGCCCGGTCGAGGTCTGGGCCGACAGCCGCGACATCCGCTCGCCAGTCCACTTCCGTTATGCCAGCGGGGTGGTCGTCCACCTCGACCAGCGAGGCGTCCACGGCGGCGGCATCTTCGTCGGCACCGAGGGAAAGATCACCGTTGACCGCGGCTACTACCGCTGCGACCCTCCGGAGATCGGCCGCGAGCCGATCAAGCCTTCCGAAGTCCACCTCTATTTCAGCAACAACCACATGGAGAACTGGGGCCAGTGTATCCGCACGCGCAAGATGCCCATCTGCGACGTGGAGATCGGCCACCGCTCTTGCACCGTCTGCCACCTGGGCAACATCGCGCGATGGTGTGCGCCCCGCAGGCTCCGCTGGGACCCCGAGAAAGAGGAATTCCTCGGCGACGAAGAGGCCAACCGCTACGTCAGCCGAGCCATGCGTGCCCCATACTGCATCTGAGCCAGAGCAGAAGCGAGACGGTTTCCCGAATGCTCCTGGTTCTGGCCGTGGCCGCCGCCTGTGGCAAGTGGTTCCCCCGGTCGAGGGCGACTCCAGCGTGCCCACCCCCATTGCCGTTGATGGTGGGCTTCTGGTGAGCGCCGAGAACAACGGCACCCGGCTCTACGCCTTCGACCGAGGGGGCGTGTGATCGCACCCAGCACTCGTGGGCAACCTCCTGGGCATCTGCTGCTTCATCCTTACCCCATGACGGCCGGCGTTGCCGCTATGGGTGGGCTGCGGTTTGAACGCTGCGGCGGCGGAAAGTAGAATTAGCGTTTTGGAGACTTTCACCGACTTGTTAGGAGCAAGGCATTGAAGCGCGGCAGGTTGACTCGGCGGGCCTTCCTCGGCGGTACGGCAGCATCGGCTTTCGCTTTCCATTTCTTTCCGCGCCATGTCCTCGGCGGCCCCGGCCAGGACCCTCCGAGCGAGAAACTCAACATCGCCTGTATCGGGGTCGGCGGCAAGGGCGGCGGCGACGTGCGAGGGGTTGCCAGCCAAAACATCGTGGCGCTTTGCGACGTGGACGAGGCCCGCGGGTCCGGCTCCTTCCGCAGATTCCCCAAGGCCAAGAAATTCAAGGACTTCCGCGTCATGCTCACGAAACTCGACAAGCAGATCGACGCGGTGACCGTCTCGACCCCCGACCACGTCCACGCTCCCGCCTCGATGATGGCCATCAAGATGGGCAAGCACGTCTTCTGCCAGAAGCCCCTCACCCACAACATCCGCGAGGCGCGCCTGATCGCCCAGGCCGCCCGCGAACATAAAGTCGCTACTGTCATGGGGATACAGGGCCACTGCTACGAAGGCCCGCGCGTGGTCTGCGAGTGGGTCTGGGGCGGAGTTCTCGGAGCTGTCCGCGAGGTGCACTACTGGACGAACCGCCCGATATGGCCACAAGGCATTGACAGGCCGAAGGATACGCCGCCCGTGCCGAAGACTTTGGCCTGGGACCTCTGGCTCGGCCCGGCGCCATACCGCCCCTACCATCCGGCATACGCGCCATTCAAGTGGCGGGGCTGGTGGGACTTCGGCTCAGGGGCGCTGGGCGACATCGCCTGCCACGCGATGGATGCGGCCTTCTGGGCGCTGAAACTCGGCGAGGCCAAGACCATCGAGGTCGAGGCCGTCCACTCCGGGTGCAACAACGAGACGGCGCCCAAATGGGAGATCATCACCTACCGCTTCCCGGCTCGGGGGGACATGCCGCCTGTGAAAGTTGTCTGGCACGACGGGAACAAGAAGCCGCCCAGGCCGAAGGACCTCGAGCCTGGCCGCAACCTCCCCGGCGGGATCGGGGGGCAGTTGATTGTCGGCGAGAAAGCGACGATCCTGGCCGGCATCTACTGCCGCAGCCCCCGGATCATCCCGGAGGCCAAGATGAAGGCACTGCGCGGGAGCCTCCCGCCCAAGAGCCTCCCCCGCTCGCCCGGGGTCTATGCCGAGTTCATCCGAGCCGCCAAGGGCGGGGAGCCGGCCGGCGCCAACTTCCCCGACTACGCCGGCCCCCTGACCGAGATGGTCCACCTCGGCAACCTGGCGGTCCGCACGGGCAAGAAGATCGTCTGGGACGTCGAGCAGATGAAGTGCACGAACGTCCCGGAAGCCAATCGCTACGTCGGCCGGACGTACCGCGAGGGTTGGGCCCTCTGAGACCGCGCGGTGTCGCGCGGAAACCCTGCCGCTTCTCGGCAGGCCGTCCCGGCCCGCGTCAAGCGCATCTATTAGGAAGCGAAGACGCCGAAGCGCTGGGGCGTGTGGGCTCTGGCACGCTTTTTGCACCGCAATCAATTGCCAGGCGAGAAGGAAAAGAATGCCCTGACTGGCTGCCACTTTCGACCCGTCGGCCCGGGGCTCTGGACACGAAACGCTTTGCGTTCTCTCGGCGAAGCATTCTTTTCCTTCTCGCCTGCGTTGGGAACCCACGGTGCACAAAAGCGTGCCAGAGCCCACACGCCCCGATGCCTCTCGACCGCGCCGAGGCGCTTCTTTCATATTGTCAGGCTATATGGCTCGCCACGAATCTGCGTCTTTACGTAACGCCCATGTCTCGCTGGCCCGCCGCAGGCCGCCGAGACGCTGGCGTTACGCCCGGCTGGAGAAGGTCTAGTCCACCGAGAATCGGCATCGCTTTGCCAATCGCTTTCCTCGCAGTTAGAATCTAAGCCGAACCACAGGAGGCGAGGAGAGCGAGCATGGGCAAGCGACGCCGCGAGAAGCCGAACGTCATCGTCTTCTTCACCGATCAGCAGCGCTGGGACGGCTCGGCGCTCTACGGCAACCCCCTGGACCTGACGCCCAATTACGACCGCATGGCCCTCGAGGGCACCCACTGCTACTACGGCTTCACGTGTCAGCCGGTTTGTGGCCCGGCCCGCGCCGTGCTCCAGACGGGCTTGTATGCGACCAACACGGGATGCTTCCGCAATGGGATTCCGCTACGGCGGGACGAAAAGACCCTCGCCCACTACTTCCGCGAGGCCGGCTACACGACCGCCTACATCGGCAAGTGGCACCTGGCGAGCAAGAACATCGTGCCCGAGAGCGAACAGGGCGGCTACCAGTACTGGTTGGGCGCAAACATCCTCGAGTTCTGCTCGCGGCCCTACGACTGCCTGATGTACGACAAGAAGGGCAACGAGGTCCGCCTTCCGGGCTACCGCGTGGACGCGATCACCGACGCGGCGATCCGCTATGTTGACGCCCACCAGGACGAGCCATTCTTCCTCTTCGTCTCCTACCTCGAGCCACACTTCCAGAACCACGTGGACGACTACCCGCCGCCCGTGGGCTACCGCGAGCGCTACGACGGGCGCTGGATTCCTCCCGACCTGGCCGCCCTCGGCGGCTCGACCCACCAACACCTCGGCGGCTACTGGGGGATGATCAAGCGCCTGGACGAGGCGTTCGGCCGCCTCCTCGACGCCCTGCGAAGCCTCCATCTGGTCGAGAACACCATCGTGCTTTTCACCTCGGACCACGGCTGCCACTTCAAGACCCGCAACAGCGAGTACAAGCGCTCGTGCCACGACAGTTCCATCCGCATTCCGATGGCCCTCCGGGGGCCGGGCTTCTTCGGCGGGGGGCGCATCCGCCAGTTG